>RFQN01000100.1 GCA_009924965.1 Verrucomicrobiota bacterium | reverse complement strand
CCTCAAGCCCAGCGAGTCCGGCCAAGATCTCGTGATCAAGTCCGGCGCCGAGGCCCACACCGCCCATGACGTCATCGTCGGCGAGGTCTGGGTTGGCTCCGGCCAGTCGAACATGGACATGACCGTCGGCGGTTCCTTCACCGCCAAGGAAACCATCGCCCGTCCGCGCGATAACGGAATCCGAGTCTTCTTCGTCCAGCGCATCCCGGCCGCCGCGCCGGTCGAGGACGTGAAGGGCTCGTGGAAAATCGCGGGTCCCGACACCGTCGCTGGCTTCTCGGCCGCGGCCTACTATTTCGCCTCCACCGTGCGTGGGGAGCTCAAGCAGCCGGTCGGCATGATCGTCACGTCCATCGGCGGTACCCGCGCCGAAGCCTGGGGCCCTCGTGGCATGTATGATGCGCAGCCCGAAGCCAAGGGTTGGCAGGAGAAGGAAGACGCCGGCGTCGCCGCGCGCGTGGCCAAGGCCAAGACCGACCCCAAGACCCAAGCGGTCTGGTCGAACGGCCCGCACATGAACTGGAACGGCATGGTCCATCCCCTCATCGGCTACAGCTTCAAGGGGGTCATCTGGTATCAGGGCGAATCCAACGCCGGCCAGGCCGCTGCCTACAAGTGGATCCTCGGCGACATGATCAAGGCCTGGCAGAAGGCCTGGGGCCGCGAGTTCCCGTTCATCATCGTCCAGCTCCCGCGCTTCATGGCCAAGAAGCCGGTGGCCGTGGAAGACGGCGGTTGGCCGGTCATCCGTGAATCCATGGAGTGGATCGCCGACAAGGTCCCGGGCGCCATGATGTCCGTGAACATCGACCTCGGCGACGAGAAGGATATCCACCCGAAGGACAAGTTCCAGGTCGGCGATCGCCTCGCCGCCGTGGCCCTCGACCGCGTCTACAAGACCCGCGCCGATGGCGAAGCCCCGCGAGTCGTGAAGTCCGAACTCCAAGGCGACGCTTGGGTGCTCACCTATAGCCGCGCCGTGACGCTCAAGGGCGAAGGCAAGGGCTTTGCGGTCCAAGGGGCCGACGGCAAGTGGGCCTACGCCACCGCGAAGGTGGAAGGCGCTAAAGTCACCGTCTCGGCTCCCGACGTGAAGGCCCCGAAGGCCGCCCGTTACGCTTGGGCTAATTTCCCAGAAGTCTCGGTCTTCTCCGCGGGCGCTGACGGCCTCCCGGCCGGCCCGTGGCGGAGTGATAAGTGAGGGGGAGAGTAGAGTACGGATTACGGAGTACGGAGTACGGATTACAGAGTACGGAGTACGGATTACAGAGTACGGAGTACGGACTGGGGTGGCTTAATCCGCACTTAGCAATCTGAACTCCGTAATCCGTACTCTGAACTCTCTTACTCTTACCCCACCTTCTCCACGCCGGCGCAGTGCATGGACTGGCCGGTGGCGGCGGCAAAGGCGGCGGCGGCTTCCGTGGTGGAGAGGCGAGCGCGGAGCGTGTCGGCCCACGGGTTGACGTCGCTGGAGCGATCGCCCGGGGTGTTGGAGAGTTCGCTTAACGTCAGCAGGTAGGCCGCCTCGGTGCAGTTCTCCGTCCAGGTGGTCAGGTCGAAACAGACGTCCCAGAGCCAGAAGCCATTGGCGTCCTGCAGTTGGCCGATCTTCAGCAAGTCGCTGGGCGAGGGGAGGCGCTTGAGGGCGGCTTCGTCGGTGCGGAAAGCAACCTTCAACTGGGTGCGTTGGCCAGTCAGCATGGCGACCTCTTGGAGCCGCAAGGCGAGCAGGTCGGGGTGCTTTTCCGGGTCGAGGCGATCGAGCTGCTTAGGCGAGGCCGCGTCGGCGAACTGTTGGATCAGGTCGGGCAGGAGGCTGGCGTCGGCTTCGGTCGGCGTTTCCCCCGTGACCATGAGGTCGTAGCAGACCTCGTGTTTGCCCGAGCCCGGGAAGCGGCGCAGCGGGGTCACCTTGGTCACGCGGGGTTCGCGCGGCAGCGACTTGCGGAACCAATGGTCGAACATTCCCGCGAGCCGGTTCAGGCTCACCTCTTCGGCCTGGGCGGTCGGGTGGAAGGCCAGACGCAGGTACGCGGTGAATGGGTACATGCGCGAGGACTAGACCAAAACGCGGCCGATGGGAAGGATAGAGGCGGCCGCAGCCGCGGAGGCAGGCCGGCTCAGAAGCCGATCACCTGCATGTCGCAGGGCCGTTCGATGGCGAAGCGGTAGGGGACGTCGCGCTTTTCGCCGGGTTTCACGGCGTGACGCCATTCCACGAACTTCGATTCGTTCATCTTGAAGCTCTCGGAGTCCTTTTCGTACTTCGGCTCTTCGAGGACGACCTTGATGTCCTCGTGGTCGCCCATCGGGAGCTGGTCCCAGATGACGAGGTCGATCTCCGTCGCCTTGCCGTTCTTCACCTTGAAGACCTGGTCGAAGACCGTGCGCTTCGTCTTCTTGCCGAAGACGCCGGAGGTCTCTTCGCGGCGGGCGAGTTCCTTGCGCTCCACGCTGACCGACTGGTCGACGCCGAGGAACGTCCAGAACTCCTGGCCGGCCGGGACGAGGTCCATGCTGGAGTTGGCGACAAAGGCGCCGTCGAGGAAGACCGACGTGCGGCCGGGCAGCAGGGTGAAGTCGGACTTATTGGTCGCGTGGGTCTTGAGGTAGACGTAGCTCGAGAGCTTGGGGACGCAGCTGTGGCGGTAGGTCGAAGGCAGGAGCAGGCGCATGACCGTCACCTTGGCCAGCTTGTTGTCGGACTTGATGTCGGTCGTGCGTTCGATGATGTAGGTCGCGGCGGTGCCGCCGGCGACGACTGCGGCGGTGCTGACCTTTGCGTCGGCGAGGGAGTTCTTGACCTTGAACTCGTTGTAGGGAGCCGCTTGGAAGTTGTTGCCGGCCGTCAGGACGCCGAAGTTCTGCTTCTCGGCGGCGCCCACGCCACGTCCAGCGGCGCGGCCTCGGTCGGCGTCGCTGCGCAGCTCGTCCAGGAAGACGACGGGTTCGGCCTTGGAAAGGAACCATGGGGACATTTCGGGCTCGCGGCCACCGACGCTCGGTTCGGCCGTGGACAGCTTGAGGGCGATGCCTTGCCAGTCCTCGCCGGTCGATTGGCGCAGCTCGGCGTGGTAGGTGATTTCCAGGGACTTGGCCTTGGTGTCGGCGCGGAGGTCGTAGACGGGCTTCCAGCTGGGGCCGTGGACGACGTAGCTGAGGCGCACCGAGACGGGCCCGGCGGTCTTTACGTCGAGGTTCACGCGCGCCAAGTTGCGGGAGCGGTTCTGGTTGCCGTTGAGGGCAGCGATCTCGCGGTTATGAATGTCGACCTGCTGGCGCGATTCCTTGAGGCGCTTGGCGAGGTCGGTGGCTTCCTTGTCCAAGGCGACTTGTTGCTGGGCCTGGAAGTCGAGGTAGGCGGCCCATTTGAGCGGGTCCATCTCGGGGTTGGCGGATTCCTTGCCCACGGAGGTCAGGCGACCGAGGACCTTGTCCAAGGCGCTGCGGCGGAAGGCTACGCGGCCTTCGGCCAGCGCGAGCTCCTTCTGGATGAGTTCCTGGGCTTGGATCTTGGCCTGCAGGGCGCGGATGGCCTCGTTGGCGACCTCCTTGACCTGGACGGTCTCGGGGCGGATGTCGACGAGTGTGAACGCCCCGGTGCCTTCCACGCGGATGGACGAGAAGTCGACGTTGGCCGGCAGGTTATCGAAGAGCAGGGACTGGTCGCCGGCGGCGAGGGTGCCTTGGAAGATGCGGACGACCTCGGCGCGGTCGGCGTAGACCGTCACTTCGCGTGGCTTGGCGTCGGGGGTGGGGATTTCGGCGGCGCCGAGGACAGCGGCGAAGCAGAGCAGGGAGAAGGCTTTCATTTTATCGTGTTAAAGGGATGGGCGGTGGGGTGGGCTTATTGGCCGACGAGGGGGAAGCCCTCGGGGCGTTCGATGGCGAAGCGGAACGGCACGTCCTGCTTGGCGCCGGGCTTGAGCGTCAGGTTCCATTCCACGAACTTGGAGTCGTCGACCTTGAAGCCGTCGGTGTCCTTCTCGTATTTCGGCTCCTCGAAGACCACTTTGATCTCCTCGTGGTTGGAGGAGGGGACCTGGTCGCGGATGGAGAGCTGGACCTCGGTGGCCTTGCCGTTGGTGACCTTGAAGACCTTGCTGACGACGGAGCGGGCGGTCTTCTTGCCGAAGAGGCCGGAGAGTTCCTCGACCTTGCCGAGGTCCTTGAGGTCGACCTTCACCGACTGGTCGGCGCCGAGGTAGGTCCAGAATTCCTGGCCCGGGGCGACGAGGTCGAGGCTGGCGTTGGCGACGAACGCACCGTCGAGGAAGACGGCGGTCGGGCCGGCGATGAAGGGGAAGTCCGACTTGTTGATGGCCTTGGCCTTGAGGTAGACGTGGGGCGAGAGCTTGGGCACGCAGGTGTGGCGGAACTCGCTCGGGAAGGATTCGGAGGCGATGGCGACCTTAGCCGGCTTGTTGTCGGACGGTACATCGTAGGCGCGCGGGATGGCGAACGTCGCGGCCGTGCCCCCCGTATTCACGCGGGCGTAGCTGAACTCCATGGCGGCGGCAGCGGGCGCCGGGGCGGCGGCGACGCCACCTAAGGCGACGGTCTGTTCGCCCTCGGATTTGCTGCCTTGTTTCGCCCGCCTGGTCGTCACAAAGTTACCATCGGCAACGCCGTTGGTGGAGCCCGTGATCGCGACGGGCGGGGGGACGAAGCGGTGGATGAACCACGGGGACATCAGCGGTTCGCGGCCGCCGAGGTTGGGCTGGGCGGTGGAGAGCTTGAGGGCGACGCCTTTCCAGTCCTCGCCCGTGGATTGGCGGACCTCGGCGTGGTAGTTGACCTGGATCGTCTTGGCCTGCGTGTCGGCGCGGATGTCGTAGAGCGGGTTCCAGCTCGGGCCGCGGACGACGTAGGCGAGGTCGAGCTCGATGGGACCGGCCTGCTTGGCTTCAATGCGCACGCGGGCGACGTTGCGGAACTTGAAGCGATGCGCGTTGAGCTCGTTGAGTTCGCGCTGCACACGGTCGACGTCGAGGGTGAGCCCTTGGCGGGTGACGCTGTTCGCCAGCGTCTCCTGGTCGAGCTTGGCGAGCGTATCGACGTGGTATTGGAGGTAGGCGGCCCACTTGGAGGGGTCCATCTCGGCGTTGGCGGATTCCTTGCCCACGGACGTGAGGCGGCCGAGGACCTTCTCCAAGGCGCCCTTGCGTTGGGTGATGCGGTTGTCGGCAAGGGTGAGGTCGTTGAGCTGAGCCCGGAGCGCTTCCAATTCTTTGTTCAGCTTCAGCACGCGCTCGTCGGCGACTTCCTTCGTCTGGATGCGTTCGCCGCGGATGTCGATGAGTGTGAAAGCGCCCTTGCCGTCGACGCGGACGGACGAAAGGTCGGTCGCGCCGGGCAGGTTCTCGAAGGTCAGCGAATGGTCACCGGCCTCGACGGTGGCGGAGAGGTGGCGGACGACTTCGGCGCGATCGCCGTAGACGGTGACCGTATGGACCTTGGCGTTGGTCGTAGGGATGTCCGCGGCGGCTACGCTCAGCGTCAGGGCGGCCAGCAGGAAGCAGGAAGGGTGGAGCATGGGGATGGGCATAGAATGAGCGCCCCCGGCCGCTGGTGCAGTCTAAAAGAATGAGGTGAAGACAGAGTCGAGGACAGGGTCGATGGCTGAGTCGAGGGTAGGGTCGAGGGATGCATCGAGGACAGGGTCGAG
>RFQN01000099.1 GCA_009924965.1 Verrucomicrobiota bacterium | reverse complement strand
GAAGTGGCTTGTGGCGTCCGCGCCTCCGCCCCTCAGTAATCCGCCGAGGCGAGACAGCCCCGTGACAGAAGGACCCGCCCGCCCCCGCCGGCGGGTCTTTTGTTTACCGGCCAACTTCAATAAATGCATAAAAACAGGGTTTTTCGGCTCTGCCGTTGACCCTGCTGAATGGCACACCTATTGCTGATTTTTCGATTCACGCCCATGCCTTGCGCCCGCTCCACCGCCCGCCCCGGGAATGTTTCCCGCCGGGTCCTAAGCCTTTTGGGCGGGGTGATCCTATTTATCGTGCTGGCGGCGGCGTTGGCGGTGTGGTCGGTGGGCCGTTTTGCCCCCAGCCTCCTGGATTCGACCCTAGCCTCCAAGTCCGGCGCCCACCTCTCGGTGGAAAACAACGAGACCAACCTCTTCGTCGGGCGCGTCAGCTTCGCGGATTTCAGCGTCACGAACCCCAGCCGCTGGACCGAGGCCCGCTTCCTCAAGGGCAAGCGCCTGCTGGTCGACCTCGACCCGGCGACGTTCACGGGGTCCGGTCGCCGTATCGTGCACTCCCTGGAGCTCGACATCGATGAACTCATCTTGGTCGGCAAGGAAGACTACCTGAAGGACAACAACGTCCAGGATATCTTCCGTGGGCTGAAGGCCGCGGACACCCCGCCCGCCACCGCCGGCCAGCCGCCCGCCGCCGAGCCCCGCACGCCTTTCCTCATCGAGCGCCTGCGCCTGCGCGTCGGCCATATCACGGTCATCGCCGCGGACGGCACGCCGCAGCGCCGCATCGTCATCGACCGCCAGTTCGACTTGGTCTTCGAGGCCAAGAACATCACCGACGCGAACCTCGAGCAGACGCTCACCGGCCCGTTGGGCAAGGAAGTCGTGGCCCAGGCGCCTGCGGCCGGAGCCGGCCTCCTCTTCGACCTGACCAAGGACAAGATCCGCACGTCCATCACCGAAAAACTCCTCAACGAACGCTAACTTTATGACCGACACCCCTGCTCCCGAACCCGCGCAGCCCGACGCCGCCACCCGCATCGCCGAACTGGAAGGCGAAGTGGCGCGCTTGCGCGATACGGTCCTGCGCGGCCAAGCCGACCAGCAGAACCAGCAGCGTCGCCATCAGCGCGACCGCGATGAGCTCCGCAAGTTCGCCACGACGGCGCTGCTCGAGGAACTCTTGCCGAGCTTGGATGCGCTCGCGCTCGGCCTCGCCTCCGCCCAAGGCCAGACGGAAGGCCGCGCGGTCGCCGAAGGGTTCCGCATGGCGATCACGCAGCTCCGCGCGACGCTGGCCCAGCAGGGCCTCGCCGAACTCAACCCGCTCGGCCAGCCGTTCAATCCGAGCCACCACGAAGCGGTTTCCCAGGAAGCCAGCGACACCGTGCCCGAGGGTTCGGTGACGCGCGTCGCCCGCCCCGGCTGGTCCCTGCATGAACGCGTGCTGCGTCCGGCCGCGGTCTTCGTCTCCACCGGCCCGGCCACCAAGTAAGCTCCGCCGCGATGCAAGAGGACTATTACGGATTGCTGGGCGTCTCGAGGGAGGCTTCGGCCGACGAGATCAAGAAGGCCTATCGCAAGAAGGCCATGGAGTTCCACCCCGACCGCAATCCGGGCAACAAGGCGGCCGAAGAGAAGTTCAAGCAGATCTCCCGCGCTTACGAGGTCCTCTCGGACGAACAGAAGCGTAAACTCTACAACCAGCATGGCGAAGCGGCCTTCGAGCAAGGCGGCCCAGGCGGTCCCGGCGGCGGCGGCCAACGCACCTACCGCGGCGCCGATCCGATGGACATCTTCAACCAGATGTTCGGTGGTGGCGGTGGCGGCGGCTTCGGCGACATGTTCGGCGGCGGCGGCCAGTCCGGCGAGACGTCCGGCGAAGACCTGCGCTATGAGATCACCCTCACGCTCGAAGAAGCGGCGACCGGCATCAGCCGGAAGGTAACCTACCGCAAGCATAAGGCGTGCGAGAAGTGCACCGGCAGCGGGGCTGAGCCGGGCTCCAAGAAGAGCCGTTGCCCGACCTGCGGTGGCCAAGGCCATGTGGTGCGTTCCAATGGTTTCTTCCAGATGCGCCAGGTCTGCCCGTCGTGCGGCGGCCAAGGCGAACGCATCGAAAAGCCCTGCCGCGGCTGCGCCGGGGAAGGCCGCATCGTGGGCGACCACTCGGTCGACCTCCGCATCCCCGCGGGCGTCGACACCGGCACGCGCCTCCGCTCCAGCGGCAATGGGTCGGCCGGTCGCCGCAACGGCACCGCCGGCGACCTCTACGTGGAGATCACCGTCAACGACCACGAGCTCTTCGAGCGCGACGGCGACGACTTGGCCTGCGCGGTGCCGGTGAAGTTCTCCATCGCGGCCCTCGGCGGTTCCATCGAGGTGCCCAAGCTCAAGGGCAAGACCATCCTCAAGATCCCCGCCGGGACCCAAGGCGGTACGACGTTCCGCCTCAAGGGCGAGGGCATGCCCAAGCTCCGTGGGGGCGCCAGCGGCGACCTCTTGGTCCGCGTCGACATCGATGTGCCCAAGAAGCTGACCGACGCCCAACGCGCCGCGCTCCAAGCCTACGCCGATGCCTCCAACGACGGCGCTACCCCGGTGGCCGATTCCTGGAAGCATAAGTTCCGGAGGTTCTTCTCCTGACCTTGCGGTCGGATCGCCCCGACCATACGTTGCCGGCGATGCCACGCGACCCTGGCCAGACCGATCGACTCATCCGCCGCCTGCGCTGGGAAGAGCTCGACCCTGCTTGGTTGCACCGCCTGGCTTCCATGGCCCGCGAAGAAGATGTCGCGGGCGCCGGGTTGCTCGCGACGCCGGCCCGCCCCGGCGATCCGTCCGCGGCTTTGCTCGCCGGCTTAGGCCGCCGTGCGCAAGCCCGTTTGGTGTCGCGCGGCGATTACGTCCTCGCCGGCCTCGGCCTGCTCGAGCCTATCCTCGCTGTCTATGGCGGCGCGTGCCACGCCCGCCCGCTGGTCGCGGACGGCACGGCGATCGCACGCGGCACGGTGGTCGCCGAATTGTCCGGCCCCGCCAGCGAACTCCTGACGGCCGAACGGACGCTCCTCAATTTCCTGCAGCGCCTGACCGGCGTCGCCACGCAGACCCGCACGCACGTCCGCGCGCTCGGTTCCTCGCCGACGCGCTTGCTCGATACCCGCAAGACGACGCCGGGCTTCCGCATGCTCGAGAAATACGCGGTCGGCCAAGGCGGCGGCTATAACCATCGCCTCGGGCTTTTCGACCGGATCATGGTGAAGGACAACCACCTCGCCGCCGGCGGCGCGACCGCGGCCCAACGCCTCACCGACCTCGTGCAGGCCGCCCGCGCCTCGCGGCCCGACTTGCTCGTCGAGGTGGAGGTCGACGCGTTGGCCCAGATCGAACCGGTCCTCGCCGCGGGCGCGGACATCGTCTTGTTGGATAACTTCTCGTTGGCCGACATGCGCACGGCCTTGCCGCTGCTGCGCGGCCGCGCTTGGTCCGAGGTCAGCGGCGGCGTCAGCCTCGAATCGTTGCCGCGCATCGGCGAACTCAACCCCGATTTTGTCTCTTGCGGCGCGCTCACCCACGGCGCGGCTTGGGCCGACCTCGGCCTCGACTGGGCCTGAGCCATGCCCGCCCTCGACAGCAGCATCCTCCTCGCGTTCCTCGACGCCGGCGACCAGCCGGTCAGCGGAGACCGCCTCGCCAAGGAGCTGGGGATTTCGCGCGTCGCGGTCTGGAGCCGTCTCGAACGCCTCCGTGCCGCCGGGTTTACGTTCCAGGCGTCGACGCGCAAAGGCTACACGCTGACCGGCGTGCCGCGTGAACTCAACGCGGCTTGGCTCGATGCCCAGCTGCGCTTGCGCAAGGTCGCGCCGCCGGTCGAGGTCTTGGCGGAGGTCGACAGCACCAATTCCGAAGCGGAGCGCCGCTTGGCCGCCGGCCAAGAAGCGCCGTTCGCGGTCCTGGCCCGCGCGCAAAGCGCCGGCCGCGGGCGGCTCGGTCGCCGCTGGCACAGCACGCCCGCGGGCAACCTCTACTTGTCGCTGGCGTTCCGGCCGTTCATCCCGCCGGAGAACCTTAAGCCGTTCACGCTCTGGATGGGGCTCGCGGTCTGCGCCCACGTCGAAGCGGCGTACGGCGTGAAGCTCGGGCTCAAGTGGCCCAACGACCTGTTGTCGGCCGATGGCCGCAAGATCGCCGGCATGCTTACCGAAGCGCGCCTCGACGCCGATGCGGTCCGCGAGCTGGTCTTCGGGCTCGGCCTCAACGTGTCGTCGAAGTCGAAAGACTTCCCGCCGGACCTCCGCGACATCGCGGCCTCCTTGGAACTGGCCGGCGCCGAGGCGCTCGACGTCAACCGCGTCGCGGCGGAAGTGCTGGAGGCGCTGTTCGTCGCTTGGGACCAGTTCATCGATGGCACTTGGATGCCGACCTTCCGGGCCCGTTGGCAACGCTACGACATCCTGACCGGACGTTCGGTGCGCATCGGGTTGCGCGGCGAACCGGTCGCCGGGATCGTCGATGGCATCGACGACGAGGGGTCGCTGGTCCTGCGCACCGGCGGTGGCCGCAAGACCGTCGTCTCCTCCGGCGAGGTCACCTTGCGGAAGGAGTGAGCCTGCGTCCTTGCCCTCGTCCCGTCGGTCGTTAGTTTTCCGCCGTGGCCATCCTTTGTCTCGATGTCGGTAACACCCATGCGCACTGGGGCTTGGTCGCAGGCCGCGAGGTCCGCGCACACGGCGAACTGCCGACGGCATCCTTATCTACGGAAGCCATCCGCGCGCTCCTGCAGGAGCAGGCGCCCGCCGGGCTCGCCCTGGCGAGCGTGGTCCCGTCCGCGACGGCGGTGCTGGAGCCGATCTTGCTCGGCAGCGGGTTACCTTACCATCACTTGCGCCACGATACCGTACGCGGTTTGGGCTTCGATTACCCGCGCCCGGCCGAGGTCGGCCAAGACCGCTTGGCCGATTGCGTCGGCGCGCAGCTCGTCACCGGCGCGCCCGCCGTCATCGTTGGCATGGGTACGGCCACGACCGTCGACATCTTGACCGCCCAAGGCTACGCCGGTGGCATCATCGCGCCCGGCCTTGGGGTGATGACGCGCTACCTCCATGAACGCACGGCGTTGTTGCCGGCGCTCGATCCGGCCAACCTCCTCGGTGGCCCGGCCATCGGCAAGTCGACCGTCGACGCGATGCGCGCGGGTTGCGCGCTCGGTTTCGCGGGGATGATCGGCGCCTTGCTCGATGCGGTCACCGCTGAGCTCACGAAGCAGGGCGGCCAAGTCCCGACGGTCCTCGTCACCGGCGGCGCCTCCGTCTACCTCCCGGCCAGCTGGCGCGACCGCGTCCGCCATGAGCCGCACCTCACCTTGCTCGGCCTCGCCGAGTCCCATCGCCGTTCCCGCGCATGAATCCCGAAGAATCCAACGCCAAGCTCCGTCGCCTCGTGCCTTGGTTAGGCGGAGCCATCCTCGCCGTCGTGCTCGGTGGCGGGGCCCTCGCCTTGTTTGCTCCCAAGGAAGACGGCAAGGTGACCGTAGTTATCGAAGGTGCTGGCTCCCAGGCGGGTTTTTTTGCGAAAATAGGAAGCCCGCACGGCATGCTAATCGCCGCCGACGTGGTCTTCACGCTCGTCCTGCTCGTCGCCCTGTGGCGCGCGCTCGGACGGAAGCGTTAGGCCTTCGTCATCTTCAGCAGCTCCTTG
>RFQN01000098.1 GCA_009924965.1 Verrucomicrobiota bacterium | reverse complement strand
CTGTAGCCGTTGCGGCGCTCGTAGCCGATGTCGGCGAGGTTGGGCTTGGCGATGCCGTCGCGGTCGCAGAAGTAGGGCAGGCCGGTCTTGAGGTCGTAGAAACGGGCCCAGAGTGCCGGTGCCTTCGGGTCCTTGACGATACGGTGGTCCTTGCCCTTAGGGGCCTTGGGGTCGTCGACGGAATCGATACGGACACCGGTGACCTTGTGCTGATCGAGCCACTTCACCGCGCCTTCGATGGCGGCCTTGATCTCTGGAGTCGGCTTCTCGAGGCTCATGAGCAGGCGGACGATGCCGACGGATTCCGACCCGCTGAAGGATGGGAGCTCGTAGGCGCGCGCCTTCACGGGTTGGAGTGTCTCCGCGTCATGCTGCGCGCACCAGACGGTCGGTTGGCCGTCCACCACGATCTGGCACTTCAGGATGCAGGCGACGCCTTTGTCGAATGCCGCTTGGCAGGCCTCGCGCTGCTTCGAGTCGACGAACGCATAGCGCTCGTCGCGCTTCACCTCCCGGACGAATTCCATGACTCGTACCATGGAGTTGTCGTTGAACGTCACGTGGCGGTGGTACTGCTTGCTGAGCGGGTAGTACTGCGGCCAGCCACCGTGCGGGTACTGGGCGACAAGCACATGGGCGAGCCCCTTCTGGAAGGCTGCGCGGTAGGCCTCGTCCTTGGTCGCGTTGAAGAGCCGGGCTAGGAAGCGCAGCTCGTCGGTCGTCGCGCCGTTGTCGAACGTTGCGTGCAGGTCTTCGCGCTTGCCCGTATACTCCTTGCTGACCGTGTCGGTATTCTTGGGCCAGCCGCCCGAGTCGGCTTGGTAGGACAGGATGACCGCGCCGGTCTGCTTGGCTTCGGCGGAGGCGAACCAAGCATCGGGCTTCTTCAGGAAGTCACGGGCGCCTTTTTCGGCGGCGGACGCCAGGCTGGTGCCGGCGAGGAGGAGCAGAAGGGCGTAGCGCATGGGGTTGGTTTATATTTATGGGCAGTCGGCTCGCGGAGTGAAGGACGAAAGGGCGGGTCGTTGCTTGTCAAAAGCCGCTCCGGCCTTCATCAAGTCCGGGTGCCTGCACCGCTTCGCTTCATCTTGGCCTCGGCCTCGCCTCGTCGGACAGAACTACTCCGGGAAGCCGGCCTGCCGCACACCGTCGCGGTCGCGGCCGTCACCGAGCACGAGGACCCGACGACCGACCCGCGTCTGATGGTCCTGCATAACGCACGGCTTAAGGCCTTGGCCGTCGCGCGGCAGTTCCCCTCCGCCTTGGTGCTGGGGGCCGATACCACCGTTGCGCTGGGCGACGCCGCCTTGAACAAGCCGGCCGACCTTGCCGAGTCCCGGGCCATGCTGCGCCGCCTCTCGGGGCGGGAGCACACGGTCCATACCGGCGTCAGCTTGGTCTGCTTGGACCGCGGCCTGCAGGAAGAGGCCGACATCACCGCGTGGGTGCGTTTCCGGACCTTGAGCGAGGACGACATCACCCGCTACCAGTCGCTGGTGAACACTTTGGACAAGGCGGGCGCCTATGGCATCCAAGAAGGCCGCGAGATCATCATCGCCGATTACCAGCGTCCCATCTCCACGATCATGGGCCTTCCCGTGGAATACGTCGTCGAGCGCCTCGAGGCGTTGGGCTTGCGTGCGCAGCTGCAGGCTTGAGCCGGCGATTTCGGATGCCTGACCTTGAAGTCGGGGCGACAGGCCCTATGGTCCTGGCTGTGCAGGAAGACTCGCCCATCGACGTACGCGCCGCCCTCTGGGCCGCGGTCGGGACGGTCGTGCTGCACGTCGTGTTGGTCGCGACGCTCCCGAAGACCTTGCAGGTGCACGTCCTGCCGGTCCGCTTGGTGGAGGTCTCCGTCGCCCCGACCGTGATCCCGGAGCACCGTCTGCCTCCCTCGATGCGCTTGGCCGAGGTCAATGCCCAAGCCAACCGCATCGCCCCGAAGGAGACCCCGTTCGTCGCGGCCCGCAATCAGACCGCCGCGCAACCGGTCCCGGAGAAGGTGCTGACCCAGTCGTCGCTGCCACGTTCGCCAGGCGAGTCGGACACCGTCCGCATTGCGCAAGGCAAACCGCGGTCGATCGATGAATCTGAGGTCATGAAGACCGAAGGCACGCCGGGGAGCGCCTCCGCGGTCGCCGGCGCGAAGCCCAAGGTCGGCGAAAGCGGCAAGGCCGCGGAAGCGGCGCCGACCCCGGCGGCCAATCCCGATCGTCCGCGTGCTTCGGTGCCCTCGGGCACGTCAGGTTTGCTCCTGCGCAATAATGTCGGCGTGGGCAAGGTGGGCACCGTGGCCGTCGATGCGCGCTTCAGCAATTACGGAGACTATGCCCAGCGCATGATGGAGGCCATTCAATCGAGTTGGTGGGACATCATCGACCGCATGCGCTTGGAGACCGCCGTGCGCGGTAACGTCGTCGTGCGCTTCAAGCTGCATCGCGACGGCAGCGTCACGGACGCCACCATCCTCTACGAGAACGTACCGCACCTCATGGCCTTGGCCTGCAAGGACGCGGTCCAGTCCCCCGCGCCCTTCGATGCTTGGCGCGCCGACATGGTCGCGCTCTTCGGGCAGGAAGACGACGTCACCATCACTTTCCAATACCGCTGAGCCCGATGACCGACCACGCCTGGATTCCTTTCGGACGCGGGGTGCGGCTCTTGGCCGCCCATCCCTCCGGACTCTTGGCGGTCGAGAAGCCGGAAGGCATCTTGGCGCATCCCAACCATGGGGAAGCCGGCGACCGCGAAAGCACGTTGATCCAGGGCAACTACTCGATGGAAGAAGAAGCCTTCCATATTCGTGACGGCGTCGGCGGCATCCGCCGCGTCTACCTGCTCAACCGGTTGGATTCGCCGACCAGCGGCGTCCTGCTGTTGAGCCTCGATGCGGGTTTGGCGGACGCCGTGAAGGAACTCTTCGCGAAGTCGAAGGTCGCCAAGAAGTACGTTGCCATCGTCAAGGGCCGCGGCCTGCGCCAACCGCGCGGCACCTGGCAGGATCAGCTGGTGAAGTCCAAGGGCCCTGGCGGCGGCGTGCGTTCGGGCACGTCCACGGGCGGCGGCGCGCCGGCCGTCACGTTGTACCAGTGGGAAAAGGCCGCGGCCGAGCCGTTGCCGTTGTCGTTGCTGAAGTTGGAGCCGCGGACTGGGCGGACGCATCAGCTGCGCGTGCAGACCGCCGACCATGGTCACCCGATCTTGGGCGACCGCACCTACGGCGATTTCGAGTTCAACAAGACCTTCGGGAGTGCCCGCGGCTTCAAGCGCCTCTTCCTCCATGCCTTCTCGACGGAGCTCACGTTGGAATGGCAAGGCAAGCCTCTGACCTTCAGTGCGGTATCGCCGATCCCGCAGGAATTCCATGAGGCCATGGGCGGGCAGGGGGACGGCAACGCCGCCAAAGTCCGCAAGCCCACCTCTCCTGGCACGGTCATCTCGCCGCGGCTCCGGATCCGGCTCTGAGCCGGTTTATTCCGCGCCCCAGACCTTCTTGAGCACCTTGACCATCTCGGGGTCATGGGCTTCGAGTTCTTTCCGGTTGTAGGGGAAGAAGTCGTTCTGCCCGAAGAATGCCTCGGTCGTCTCGGAGAAATATTCCATCGGGGTCGTCATCGCGTAGGCGCGAACCCCTTCGGTGACTTTGCCCTGCCAGTTCTTGCGGCTCACCTTGTCGTAGGACTTGTTGGCGACCGCTTGGTCGTAGCAGGCCTTGATCTCGGGGTGGTTGAAGCCCAAGATCTGGTCATGGTAGGCGTGGGCCAGTTCGTGCAGCGTCAGCATGGGCATACGTAGGACCTCCTTGTCGAGGTTGCCGACGCCGGAGAACTCCACGCCCTTGACCATCGCTGGGTTGCGTCCGTTCTGCTTGAGCCAGCCCGCGCCCGGGTGGTATTCGGCGCCCGCGCCTTTGCCATAGGGCGGGGACAGCCAGAGCGTGACCTTCTTCAGGTGGGCGACGGCCTTCGGCGGGACTAGGCGCTCGATATCTTCCAGTTGTTTGCCGATGAGGACCAAGCCACGCTCGGTTTCGGCGCGCTTCTCGTCGGTCAGCAGCTCCACGCGGATCAGCACGGACCAGCCGCGCAGCATGCGCGACTCATAGCGCAAGGCCGGCGCAGGGGCAGGGGCCGTTGACGCGGGCGGCGTGGCCGACGGCGCGGTCGGCTCAGCGGCAGTGAGGGTGACGGCGCCGAGCAGCAAGGCGCCTAAAACGAAGCGGGGCATGCGTGTAGGCATACCCCGCAGCTGGACCCTAGCAAGTCCGTCCTTAGCCCTCGCCGTTGGGGTCGTAGAGCCCTTGGCGGATGACGAAGCGGATGACCCCGGCGACATCGTGCACGCCCAGCTTGCGCATCAAGTTGGTGCGATGGTTTTCGGCCGTCTTGGTGCTGATGTTGAGTAGGGCCGCGACCTCTTTGCTGGAATTGCTCTTGGCGAGCAGCACGGCGACCTCGCGCTCGCGGTCGGTCAGCGTCACCGCCATCTGATCGATATTGGATTCGGAGTTCTTCAGGGCCGTCAGGACGGCCTCATTGAACTCGGCGCTGAACCACGTCTGCCCCGCCGCGATGGCATCCATGGCCTTGCGCAGTTCGGAGAGGGGGGAGTTCTTGTTCACGTAGCCGCGCACACCTTCCTTGATGAGGCCCCGGGCGATCTGCTTCTCCGACTTGCCGGAGAACACCAGGACGCTGAGGCCGGGGACGGCGTTGCGGAGGCGGTGGAGCACCTCGACCCCGCTGATGTCGGGCAGCAGGATGTCCAAGATGAGGATATCGGGCTTCAGGCGCACCGCCATCTCGACCCCGGCGGCGCCGTCGGCGGACGCGCCAATGACCCGGAACTTGCCCTTGGCTTGCAGCATCTCGGAGACCAGGTCGCGGATCGCGGTTTGGTCTTCGATGATGACGACGGTCTTTGCTTTGACCGGACTGGGCTTCATGGTGAGTTGCATGGTGTTGGATTGGTTGAGCGGGGCGATAATAAATGAATAGAACCCACTAAAGGGAATGCCTTTAGTGTAAGGCCTTTTACCTAGTGACTCATTCTGTCGAGGGGTCGACCAAACCGTGGCGGACGGCGAAGCGGACGAGCCCAGCGACGTCGTGCACGCCGAGCTTGCGCATCAGGTTGGCGCGATGGTTTTCGGACGTCTTGATGCTGATGTTCAGCTTCGCCGCGACCTCCTTGCTGCTGTGGCTCTGGGAAATGAGCACGGCGATCTCGCGTTCGCGTGGGGTCAGGAGGTCGATCATCGAATCGGCCTGCGTGGTCGGCTTCGCTAGGGCATCCCGCACCGTCTTGCTGAACTGGTCGTTGAACCAGGTGTTGCCCTTGGCGACCTCGTCGAGCGCCTTGCGCAGCTCGGACAGGGAGGAGTTCTTGTTCACGAAGCCATGGACGCCTTCCTGGATGAGCCCCCGGACGACCTGTGGCTCCTGCTTGGCGGAAAAGACGAGGATGCGCAGCTTCGGCAGGTTGCGGCCGAGGCGGCGGAGGACCTCGATGCCGCTGAGGCCGGGCATCATGACGTCGAGGATGAGGATATCTGGCCGGAGCTTCAGCACCATCTCGAGGCCTTCGTTGCCGTCGGCCGCGGCGCCGAGGATGCGGTAGCTGCCGCGCGTCTGGAGCATCTCGGTCGTGAGTTCGCGGATGGCGGTCTGGTCTTCCACGATGACGACGGTCTTGCGG
>RFQN01000097.1 GCA_009924965.1 Verrucomicrobiota bacterium | reverse complement strand
GCAGGGCGAGGGTGAGGAGGGTCTTGTGCATGGTTGTGAGGGTGTAAAAGAGTGAGGCGGAGCGGCCTTGCGACCGCTCCGCCTCAAGGTCAGGAGCTTAGAACTTGGTCGGGATCTTGAAGCCCGCGCGGCCTTCGCGCTTCGCGACGAGGTCGCGGTTCGCGGCTTCGGCGTTGGCGCCGGTGAAGAGCTCGGTCTTGGTGTCCTGGGTGAGCGGCACGCCGAGGACGGCCTTGGTCTCGTCGAGGTTGATGCCGTTGACGCCGAGGTGGTCCTTCATGCGGCCATAGGCTTCAGCCAGACCCGCGTTGGCCTTGACGGCTTCGGCGATCTCGCCGGCGCTCTTCTTCGCGCCGAGGCGGAAGGAGATGTTGGCGGAGTGCACGAGGGCGGTGGAGAGATGGCACTCGCGGACCGGGGCGTGGATGCCTTCGGCCGAGCCCTTGCGGATGCAGGCGACCCAGTTGGCGTGGTGGCCCGAGGCGCCGCCGGTGAGGTCGACCTGCTCGACGGCCTTGCCGTACGACTTGATCTGCTCGCCCTTGGCGTCGTAGGCCTGCGCGGAGTTGTAGTCCGGCACCACGATGGTGGCGTTCTCGCACTCGACGATGATGCCGATCTCCGGGGACTTCTTGAACTTGCCGAACTTGTCGGACGGGCCGCCCATCTTGCCGTCGGCGGTCAGGCCGCGGACTTCGGTGATGAGGGGGGCGTTCGCGTAGTTATGGATGGAGAGGAAGGTGTTCGGGGTTTCGCCGCAGTCGACGTAGCCGAAACGGCCGCCGACGGAGATGACTTCCGGGGCGACTTCGTGGGTGCCGAGGAACCAGCGGGCGATGTCGATCTCGTGGATCGCCTGGTTGCAGAGGTCACCGCCGCCGTAGTTCCAGAACCAGTGCCAATCGTAGTGGACGGGGCCGGCGCTGGTGGTTTCGGAGTTCTTGTCGGACTGGTTGCCGCGGATGGACTCCTGGATGTCGGCCGGGCCGTTCCAGAGGTCGTAGTCGATGGTCGAGGGGATCTCGTTCTTCTTGGCCGGGCCGATGGACTTGCGGCGCTTGTAGCAGATCGCGCGGGCGACCTTCACCTTGCCGTACTTGCCGGCGTGGACGTCCTTGACAGCGGCGATGATGCCGGCGCCGGAGCGGCTCTGCGTGCCGGCCTGGACGATGAGCTTGTCGAAGTGCTGGGAAGCGGCGACGAGCTGCTGGCCTTCGAAGATGTTATGCGAGAGGGGCTTTTCGACGTAGAGGTGCTTGCCGGCCTGCAGGGACCAGATGCCTTGGATGGAGTGCTGGTGGTTCGGGGAGGCGATGGAGACGGCGTCGATATCCTTGTCTTCGAGCATCTTTCGGATGTCGGAGTAGCCCTTGGCGCCGGGGATGGCCTTCAGGCCCTTGGCGACGACCGTGGAGTCCACGTCGCAGAGGGCGACGATGCGGACGCCCTTGATCTTCTGGAGCTCCTTGATGTGTTCTTGGCCACGGCTGCGGAAGCCGACGACGGCGACGCGGAGGTCGCCGTTGGCTCCGGCGGATTGCGCGAAGCTACGGGCGCTGAGGCCAGCCACCGCAGCAGCGATGGCCGTGTTCTTGATGAACGTACGACGGTTGAGTTGGGACATAAGAGAGGACTTGGGGTGGAGTCCGAGCATAAGGAGTTTTCCGTGCAGTCGAGGAACTTCCTCCGCCGAGTCCGGCGGGTTCGCGGCGGGGGAGGGAAGTTTTTGCCGTCCCCAGCTGTGAATCGCTTGTGAATAGGGCGTGGCCGGAGCGGAAATCGCCGGTTCTGATTAACTTAAGATGCTGACGGCGAGTGACTTATATTGTTTATAAGCCACGCCTGGCCTTCGCCGGACTATTTCACAGTCCGGAGGTATTCGCGGATGGCGTCGAACTGCTCCGCACCCTTGCCGTCCAGCGGGTCGCTCAGCTGCGTCTGGCCCTCGGGGTCGGCGTATTTCGGCATCTTGGTCTCCGGGTCGATGCGGGTCGGGGCCATCACCCAGCGGGCGAAGTAGCCTTTGCGGAGGCGTTCGACGGATTGCACGAAGTTGATCGCCGGGGCTTCGAAGACCGCGGTGGCGGCTTGGTCGCCGAGGCCGTGGCATTGGATGCAATTGAAGCCGCCGCTATTGCCGACGAGGGTCTCACCGAACTTAGCCTTGGCTTCGTTCGGGGCCGCTTCAGGGGCTTCCTGCTGCGGCAGGCCATGTTGGTGCGCGAGGCCGAGGGCGAGGCCCTCCGCACGGTGCGCGAAGCCCGGCATGCGGCCGATCAGCCAGGGACGCGGCTTGGCTTCGACTTGGCCGGAGAGGAACTTCACCAACCAATCGTGGCGCAGTTTTTCGCCGGTCCAGGTGAGCGCCGGCACGGGGGCGTCGGGCACGGGTTCACCTTCGACGTGCTCCTTGGCGGGCAGGGCGGCGCGCAGCTTGCGGCTCTCGTCATCGACTTTCGCCCACGTGCTGCCGGCGTTGTCGCGGGCGTGGCACGCGGCGCAGTGGAGGTCCTTGATCTGACGGGTGGCGAACTCGGCCGGCACGTCTTGACGGAGCGACGCGAGGTCCGTGCGCAGGAACGCGGTCAGGGCGGCGCGTTGCGCGGCCGACAGGGAGTAGTCGGGCGCCGTGCCGCGGGTGGCGGGCGTGCTGGCGAGGCAGCCTTTGTCCTCGGCCTTCTGGACGATGGCCAAGGCCGGCTGGGTCGTCGCAGGCATGCCGGCGTGGCAGTTGAGGCAACCGGCGCTCACGAGCAGCTGCGCCCCGCGCGCGGGGTCACCCTTGATCGCCTGGCGCTTGATCATACGGCCGTTGAGCAGGAGGTAGGTCGCGAGCTGGGTGCTTTCTTCGTCGCTCAACCGGAAGTGCGGCATGCGGGTGGCGGCGTAGTTCGCGCTCGGGTCCTTGAGGAAGGTCGCGAGGGCTTCGACGCGCCCATGGTATTTGTCGGTGAGGTGCGCGAGCGGGATGCGGCCGAGGCTCGGGCTACCGCTGACCTCGGCGTCGGGGCGCTGGTGGCAACCGATACAACCGAGGTTCGCGAAGAGCGCGCCACCGGCGAGGCTGTCCTCGGCCTTGCCTTTCGCTCCGAATTTAGGCGCTTCGCCTTGCGTGAGGGCCGCGGCGAGGTCGGCGGCCTTCTGGCCGGCATCCGGGCCCGTGAAGAGCTTGGGCATGTGCGTGCCAGGGCGGATGGAGTGAGGGTCGGCGATCCATTCCGTGAGGAAGTCGGGATTATACTTCGTGCTGAAGCCGCTGAGGAGCGGGGCTAGCTGGCCGAGTTCCGGCATGCCCGTGCCCTTGGCCGGGATCTTGGCGGCGTCGGCATGGCACGCGGCGCAGTTCAGCTGCGCGAAGAGCAGGCGGCCGGCGCGGAGGCGTTCGCCGGCTTGTTCGGTGGGCGTCGGCTCATGGGCCAGGGCCATCGGTGGCACGGGCTCGAGCGGGAATTCCTTCGATTGCCAGAAGAACCGGACGAAGCTGTCGCCCTGCGCGGCGGAGGTGAACTCGGCGGAGACCTTGTTTGCGCCTTGGTTGATCTGAATCGTCTTGGGGCCGGTGCCGTCCCAAGCGACTTGGCCGTTGATCGTGCACTTGAAGTTGCCCGAAGTCTCGGCGCTGAAGGTGAAGCTGCCGCGGATGGAGGACTCAATCTGGCCTTCCCATTTGGCCGTGAACGGCCCGGCCTTGAGGAAGGGCGTGACGGGCTGTCCGGCCGGGACGTAGAGCGCGAGGAGGCGGTCCGTGCGGGCGTCTGTCTGTCCGCCAGCGCTGAAGGTCGCGCTGAGGCCCGGTTCGGCGCCGCAGACGGACGTCACGAAGGCGAGGAGCGCGAGGCAGGGCAGGGCGAGAAGGGAACGGAACGACATGGAGAAGGGACGGGTCATATTGCGTCTCTTCGCCCGCCCAAGGCAAGCGTGGGAGGGGATGGGGGATAGGGGTTGGGGGATAGGAACTTCCTGCGTCCCTCTGTCTCCCTCTGTACTCAGTAATCTGTAATCCCCCGTATCGCCGCATCCCTCGACGCTGTCTCCGATTTTTCCCTCGATTCAGCCCTCGAATCTTTCCTCGATTCCGCTCCGCCCAACAAAAAGGCCCGGCGTGAGCCGGGCCTTCGAAGGCGAACCTGTGTCGCTTTACTTGGTGAAGCTGCGGTAGTCTTCGCCCTGCTTCTCCGGCACCACGTTGATGGTGTTGCAGACCTCGTCGGGGACGCGGGAACCATCCACGGCCTTGAGGTTCATCTTGATGCGCATCTGCTCGACCGGCTTGAGGCCGGGGACTTCGAGGAAGATCGACTTGCCGTCGGCGGCGACGGTGACCGACTTGATCGCGACCGGGTCCGTGCCTTTCTCGCCGGGCTTGCTGACCTTGTAGTCCGCCGAGCCATACGCGCTGGAGTACAGGTAGTTGTACTGTTCGATCGAGTAGTTTTGGACGTCGCCGGCGGACTTCTTGTCGAGCGCTCCCGAGAAGCCGATGGTGATGCCCTTGGTCGTGACGTGCAGGGATTCCTGCATGGTGACGGACTTGCCGGTGTAGCGGACGCGGTGGATGGCCCCATCCTTCACGCCGTTGGTCTGCCAGCCCTTGAGGCCGGAGGTGTACAGCTGGCCGTCGATCGGGTTGAAGCGGCCGCGCATCTGGCCCGTGGTGAACTTCAGCGGGAACTTGACCACGCCGCCCTGGGCGACGTCGCCGACGCGCTCCTGGAGGACGCCGAAGAGGGAGGACTTGCCGTACGAGAGGTAGAGCATGCGGCCTTCGAACGGACCCCACTTCTTGCTGGTCACCCAAGTCTGGCCGCCGTTGGAGTTGTCGACGTCGTAGGGGATCCAGCAGAGGTGCGTGCCGTACTTCGTGGGCGCGGGTTCCTTGTGGGCGAGGTCAGGGACTTCGATGAAGTCGCCAGGCTTCGAGAAGTGGATGTAGTCAGCGGGCACCCAGGTGCCTTGGTTGTCGCCGTTGGAGACTTCGCCGTTGGGGCCGACGCCCATGCCGTTCGGGGCGCGGATACCGGTGGCGTAGACTTCGAACTTCTGGCCGTCCGGGGAGACCTTAAAGATGGCGCCGTGGTGGTCGCTGAGAGGACCCCAGCCGCGGCCACCCGGATTCACGGGGCCGCCCTTGAGGAAGTAGAAGTTGCCCTGGGAGTCGGTCTGGAGGTCGAAGGTGAACTCGTGGAAGTTCGAGGTGACCTGAACGTCGTTGTTGAAGTTCTCGTAGAAGTCGGCTTCGCCGTCGCCGTTGAGGTCATGCAGGCGGGTGATCTGGTCGCGGCCGAGGACGTAGAGCTGCTCGTTGACGACCGTCAGGCCGAGGGCGTGGAAGATGCCCGTGGCGTAGCGGTGCCAGGTGATCTTGCTGAGCTTGTCGTCGGAGACCTTGCCGATCCAGACGTCGCCGCTCCAGGTGGAGAAGGCGATGCGGCCGTCCTTGAAGAAGGCGAGCGCGCCGACGCGGATCCACGACTTGTAGGGGTTCTCCTCGGGGACGGTGACGTTGTCGACGAGGTAGGGGGCGTTGAGGATTTCGGCGAGCTTGTCCTCCAGCGCGGCCTTCTTGTTCGCGTCGGTGGCCTTCGCGAGCTGTTCCTTGACGGCATTGGCCTGCTTGGCCTGGTCGACTTCACCGAGGACGCCCTCGGTGACGACGTCCTGCTTCCAGTGGGCTTCGCCGCCCTTGGTGAAGGCGCGGAGGT
>RFQN01000096.1 GCA_009924965.1 Verrucomicrobiota bacterium | reverse complement strand
ACGATGTCGGTCGGTACCTTGGTGAAATGGAACATCAAAGAAGGCCAGAAGGTCGCCTTCGGGGACATCCTCGCGGAAGTCGAAACCGACAAGGCGACGATGGAGCTTTCCTGCACGGTGCCTGGCACGGTGCTGAAGATCTACGCCGCGGCGGGCTCCCAGCTCCCGGTCGGCGACCCGATCTGCGCCATCGGCAAGGAAGGCGAAGCCGCTCCCGACCCCAAGGGCAAGCCGGCCGCTCCTAAGGCCGCCGCCGCCAAGGCTCCGATCCCGGAAACGACGGGCGTTCCGTGCGTCCCGGCCGCTCCCGCCGCCAGCGCCGCCCCGGCGCCGCAGTCCGACGCCAGCCGCACCAGCGCTTCCCCTTACGCCCGTCGCATGGCCGAGAAGGCCGCGCTCAACGTCGCCGCCCTCGCCGGCACTGGTCCGGGTGGCCGCGTGGTCGCCCGTGATGTCGCCGCCGCCGCGTCCGCTCCGGTCTCCGCCGCTCCTGCCGGCCCCCTCAACGTCGCCGTGGCTCCGCCCGCCGACGGCAAGGGCATCCAGCCCGACGCCGATATCCCGGTCGGTGGCATGCGCGCGACCATCGCCCGCCGCCTCCTCGAGTCCAAGAACACGGTGCCGCACTTCTACCTCGAGGTCGAAGTCGACGCCGCCCCGCTCATGGGCCTGCGCGAAACGCTGAACAAGCGCCTCGCGGAACAAGGCGGCGACTCCGCCCTTAAGCTCTCCGTCAACGACTTCATCCTGAAGGCTTCCGCTGAAGCGCTCCGCCGCGTGCCCGCCGTCAACGCCTCCTGGGCCGGCACGAGCATCCGCCAGCACTCCGCGGTGCACCTGTCCTTCGGCGTGGCCCTCGAAGACGGCCTGGTGACCCCGGTCATCCGCGACGCCCACTCGAAGTCGCTCCGCGACATCGCCACCGACGCCAAGGCGCTCATCGGCAAGGCCCGCTCCAAGAAGCTCTCGCCCGCTGAAATGTCCGGTTCGACCTTCACGGTCACCAACCTCGGCATGTACGGCGTGACGGGCTTCTTCGGCATCATCAACGTGCCGAACGCCGCCATCCTCTCCGTGGGCGCGACGATCAAGAAGCCGGTCATCGACGCGAACGACCGCATCGTGATGGGCCATCGCATGGTGATCGGCCTCTCGGGCGACCACCGCGTGGTGGACGGCGCCAACGGCGCGCAGTTCCTCCAGGCCCTCAAGCAGATCCTGGAAGAGCCCACGCTCATCCTGATCTAAGGCCTCCGGCGCCGACCAAGGCCCGGCCTCGCAAGGGGCCGGGCTTTTTTGTGCTCAGGCAAACGTCCGCACCGCCGACAACCCGCCGTCGAGATGCAGGACCTGGCCGGTCATGAAGCGCGCGTGGTCGCCTAAGAGGTGCTCGACCAGCGCAGCGGTCTCGTCCGCCGAACCGACGCGCTGCAAGGGGTGACGCTTGCCGGCGGCTTCCTTCTTGAGGTCGGAGTTCAGCAACGGACCCGCCAAGGGCGTGTCGGTGAGCGAGGGCGCGATCGCGTTCACGCGGATGAGTGGGGCCCACTCGGCGGCGAGGCTACGCGTGAGGCCTTCGAGGGCGCCCTTAGCCGAAGCGATGCTCGCATGCATCGGCATGCCCTGCGCGACGGCGACCGTGGAGAACAGCACGACCGAAGCGCCGCCCGCCGCCTTCAGCGCAGGCAAGGCCGACTGCAGCGCGGCGATGGCGCCGAGGACGTTCACGCGGTAGTCGCGCAGGAAATCCTCCTCGGTGAGACGGTGAAAAGGCTTCAGGGCGATGGTGCCAGGGCAATAGACCAATCCGTCCAGCTTCTCCGGCCAGACGAGCGGCGTGGGCGCGAGGGCGTCGAAGGGCTGCACGGGCACGCCGAGCGCGGCGAGCGCCTCGGCGTGGCGCGCGGCGGCGGTCACGTGATGACCGGCGGCGACCAGGCGTTGGGCGGTCGCGAGGCCGATGCCGGAGTTGCCGCCGATGAGCGCGTAGGTCTTGGACATGCGGGCAAGTTCCGCGCCCGCCCACCAAGGTCAAACCGACCGACGCTTTTCCCTGCCAACAAAAAGGCCGGAGGCGAACCTCCGGCCTTCGAGAGGACTAATAGGGTCAGGCTTACTTGGCGGCCGGCGTACCCGCCGGCTTCGGGGCCGGCGTGGCCGGCTTGCGGGGCTGCTTCGGGTCCTGGTTCGCGGCGAGCTGCTCGTCCGTGAACTTGGTCGCGATGCCCGTCGCGGGCACTTCGGCCTTCGCGGTCCAGGCGATCGCGTTCAGCACGAGCGTGCGCTGGTTGTCGTTGGCCCAGCCTTTATGAAAGTGACCACCCGTGAAACCGAAACCGCGGCCACCGTCCTTGCGCTCGACGGCCCAAGCGACGACCTGCGGCTTCTTGTCCTCGAGCACGAGCTTACGGACGTCGGGGTTGCCGTTGTGCGTCCCCATACCGCGGTTCATCGTGGCTTCCGGGGCGACCGCCGAGAGGATCGGGGTCACGCCTTCCATGCCGTCGCGGAAGCGCATGTTGAAGTACCATTCGTCGGTCGTGGCAAAAGGCTTCACGCCGCGGCTCGCCGGATGGTCGGGCAGCGACTTGAAGTCAGCCAGCCAGTGGGGATTCACCGACCAGTGCTGCTCGAAATAACCGCCCAGCCAATCCTTGAACTCCTTGGCGCCCTTGCCGGTCGAGGAACGGCCAGGCGGCGCGACCTTGACGGGCTGACCGTCCGCGCTGAGCCAACCAGCCTTCTCATAAGCCGGCTCGACGGCGTAGTGGAGGCAGACGAAGCCGCAACCCGCCGCCATCTTCTTGGCGAGCTGGTCGAGGTGCGGGAGCGCGGGATGGCCATCGCCACCGTCGGAGTAGATCACGATCGTGTCGGCTTTCGCGACGACGTCGTCGGCCGGCCACTTGCCGCCGAGGCTGACGATGACGTTGACGCGGTCGGCGGCGCCTTGCTGGAGGCCGGCGGCGAGCAGCTGGATGCCGGCGTTATGCTCGTGCTCGCCCGGCCCGTGGCTGGGACGGCCGGCGATCATGAGCACGTTCTTCTTTTCTTCGGCGTGGAGCCCGGCGAGGCCGCCGCAGAGGACGAGGGCGCCGAGGAGGAGGGTCTTCTTCATGGGATGTTGGGGTAAAAGAAAGGCCGCAGAGACTTGCATCCTGCGGCCTTAAGGGAAGCGCTGGGTGGGCTTACTTGGTTTCCTTGAGGACGAGGTCCTTGAACTCGACCTTCATCGGCGCACCGGCGTGGAGCTGGAGGGCGAGGATGCCCTTCTTGGCGCCGACCGCGGTCTCGTCGGTGACGTCGATGGTCTGGACGCCGTTGATGAAGTGCTGCAGGTGGCCGCCTTGGGCGACGATGCGGTACTCGTTCCAATCGGCCGGCTTGATCTTGGCCTGGATCTCGGCGGACTTGCCGACTTCACCGGTGACTTCAGGCTTCTTGGAGCCTTCCTTGATCACGGTCTTCTGGCCACGCTGCGCCAAGATGCCACGGCCCCGCTCTTCGTAGAGGATGCCGGAGTAGCTCTTGCCGCACTCGAAGTCGGCCTGGTAGCCGGCGACGACGAAACCCTTCTCCTCGACGACCTTGGAGCGGTACTGCACGCCCGAGTTGCCGAAGCCCTCGGACTTGCCGTTCACGTCGGTGATGCGGTACTTGAAGGTCAGTTCGAAGTCGGCGACTTCGCCACCCTGCCAGACGAGGAAGGTGTTGCCCTTGGTCGGCTTCTCCTTGGTGGTCTGGCCGACGATCGAGCCGTCCTGGACGGACCAGAAGTCGAGGCCCTTCCAGCCGGTCAGGTCCTTGCCGTTGAAGAGGTTCTTGTCCTCGGCGAAGGCCGTCGAGGCGAGCGCGAGGAGCGCGAGGAGGGAGGTGCGGAGCTTCATGGTTAGAGAATTACTTGGTGCGACCGAAGAGGCGGTGCATGTTCTTCAGGCCCTTCACCGGGATGTCGTCGCGGTTGGGCTCCATCTTGCGCCAGATGGCGGCGGCACGGGCGATGACCTTCACGTCGGTGGTGAAGGACTCGATGACGACGTCCTGCTTGTAGCCGATCTTCTTGAGGGCAGCCACGATCGGCTTCCAGTCGAGGGAGTCGCCGCCGGGGACGCCACGGTCGGTGCCGCAGGCGTGGAAGTGACCGAGGTGCTTGCCGGCCTTGAGGATGGCGGCGGCCTGGTTCTTCTCCTCGATGTTCATGTGGAACGTGTCGAGGTGGAGCTTCACGGCCGGCGAGTTGACGGCCTTGACGAGGCGCAGGCCCTGGTCGCAGGTGTTGAGGAAGTCGGTCTCGAAGCGGTTGAGGGGCTCGACGCAGAGGAGGACGCCCTTCTTCTCGGCATGCTTGGCGAGCTGCTTGAGGTTCTTGACGACGAGCTGGAAGTGCTTCGCCTTGGTCTTATCGTCATGCGAGCCGATGAGGCCGACGACGGAATAGAGCGGGCCGATGATGCGCGGGCAGCCCATGGCGGCGGCCTGGTCGACGAGCGCGCTCAGGTACTTCTGGGCGTTCTTCTGGTCGGCGGCGCTGCCGCGGAAGTCGCGGCCGGGGCCCATGGCGGCGCAGATGGAGCCGATGGCGATGCCGGCCTTGGCGGCGGCGGCCTTGAGGACGGCGGGGTTGACGTGCGCCGGGTCTTCAATGGCGACTTCCACGGTGTCAAAGCCCCACTTCTTGAGCTTCTTGAACATGGAGACGCTGTCGTTGGTAAACGGTGAGGCGTAGAGGAAGGTGTTAAGGCCGAAACGCATGGTGGGATAGGGTGGTTGGGGAGAGGGGCGAGTTTGCCGAGGCACGGGGCACGGTCAAGGCTGGGCCTCGTTAAGACGGGTTTTAAGGGACGAGTTCCCCGACGATGAGCAGGCCGCCGGGGAAGAAATGGCGGTCCGCGAAGCGCTCGGGCTTGTCGATGGTCTCCTTCCGCTGGGCCAGGATCGCCGCCTTATCAAAGGCATCCGGGAGCAACTCGAGCCGCACGGCATGGACGGCGTCCGGCAGCTTGGTACCGACCGTGAAGGTGCTCAGGCGCGCATACGTACAGTAGGCGTCGAAGCGGGTCATGACCTTCGGGGCGCCGCCGTCGAGGGTGACGGCGACCTTGCCGCCCGCCGGGCCGACGACGTCGTAGACGGCGCAATGCGTGCCCTTGAACTTGAACTCGATGGCCTGCCCAGGCTGAGTCAGGCGGACCATGGCGGGCAAGCGGTTCACGTAGGATTTCGCGAAGGCGTCCTTGGTCGGGTCGAGCGGGCTGACCCCGGCCGGCAACTTGGCCGCGGCGATCGACACCAGCTTGGCTTGCTCAAAGTTGTCGGCCGCGAGCGGCGCAGGAAGTTCGTGCTTCAGCGGTTTACCGGAAGCCTGGCCGATGCTCGGCAGCGAACGCATGATGGCCTCGAGGTACATCTGGTGGCCCGTCTCAACGTGCGGGTGCACGCTGTCGGGCGCGAAGACGACCTGATCGCCCAGCGCGGCCTTGGCTTCCGGTGTCTTCGGGAGGGGCGCCTTCCAGAGGACCTTCCCCGCTTTGCTCAAGCGCGCGACTTCGAGGCCGAAGTGGATCGTCGGGATGCCATAATGGTCGGCGACCTTTTCCATGGCGGAAGCGGACCGCGGGAACTTGCCGTCCGCAAGGCCAGGGGCCATGCCTTCGACGAGCGTGTAGACGAAGCAGATGTCGCAGTTCGGGTTCGCCCGCCAGGTCTGGCGCACGATGCCTTCCATGCAGCGGATGATCTGCTCCGGCGCCGCGCCGCCGTCATTGACCGCGAATTCGACGAAGAGG
>RFQN01000095.1 GCA_009924965.1 Verrucomicrobiota bacterium | reverse complement strand
AACGGGAGCATTATTAGTGTTAAGTCATTAATATTCAGTATTTTAGGCCAAATATTGATTGTATTCACTCATAAAGTTAGCCAGGGCGGCCTGATCGCGCCTGTGGATAACAAAATGGGGCATATTTCTTGACGAGTGGGGGAGAGTGGGGAAAAGTGGGTGAAATGGGGGTGCTCCCCCAGCCCATGTCTATTGGTTCCACCTCCAGTCTCTTCACCGGCATCCATCACGGAAAATTGGATGAGAAGAATCGTGTCACGATTCCGGCGGCCTGGCGTTTCGAGAGCGCGGTGGAGTCGGGCTTCCTCGCGATGTACCATCCGGCGCTCGGCGCCATCGTCGTGTTCCCGCCCGTGATGGTGAAGCGCATTTCGGACGCGGCCCAGCAGGTCACGGTGAGCGATCCCGACAAGATGAACGCGCTCAGCTTGCTCGCGTCGAACAGCATCCAAGTCGCCTGCGACAAGGCCGGCCGCATCACGCTCAACGAGCACGTCGTCAAGGAAGCGCAGCTCGGCCGCGACGTCGTCTTCAAGGGCGGCTTCACCACCTTCCAGATCGTCTCGAAGAATCCGCCGGCCGTCGACCGCACGTCCGAGCACACGCAGGTCATCCTCCGCGCCCTCGGCGCGCTCGGGCTCTGACCTCGTATCCAGAAGTTACTTACACAACTCACACGTTATTCACAGCCCCGCCGCCATGACCAACCACGTCCCCGTCCTGCTGGAGGAGTGCCTCGCGCTCCTCGCCCCGCAGGACGGCCGTGCCTACATGGATTGCACGTTCGGCGGCGGCGGCCACACGGCGGCCCTGCTCGACCGCGCCCCGGGCGCGACGGTGGACGCGCTCGACCGCGACCCGCAGGCCGGCGAACGCGCCGCGCCCTTGCTCGCGAAGTACGGCCCGCGGCTCCGTTTCCACGCCGAGAATTTCCGTGACCTTGACCGCGTCCAGGGTCGTTTCGCTGGAGTGCTGATGGACATTGGGGTGTCCTCGCATCAGCTGGACGACGCTGGACGCGGTTTCTCCTTCCGCTTCGACGCGCCGAACGACATGCGCATGGACACGCGCCGGGGCCGCACGGCCGCCGAGTTCCTCGAAGGCGCCGCGCGCCGCGAGCTCGAGCAGGCCGTCCGCGACTACGGCGAGGAGCCCCGTTGGTTCCGCATCGTCAACGCCATCGAGGCCGCCCGCGGCACCGGCCGCTTGGCCCGCACCGCGTCCTTCGCCGAACTGGTGGCCGAAGCCGCGCCCCCGCCGCCCGGCCCTCGGGGTCCGCACCCGGCGACCAAGACCTTCCAAGGCGTCCGCATCGCCATCAACGACGAGCTCGGGGCCCTCGCGACCGCCTTGCCCAAGGCCTTCGCCAAGCTCGAGCAGGGCGGGGTGCTCGCCGTCATCTCCTTCCATTCCCTCGAAGACCGCATGGTCAAGCGCTACATGAACGAGGTCGCCGGCCGTCCGGTCGACCGCGACGACAACCGCCTGCAGGACGAGCGCGTCAGCCATGCCGAGCTCCTCACCCGTAAGGCGATCCAGCCTTCGGACGAAGAGCAGACCCGCAACCCGCGCAGCCGCTCGGCTCGCCTCCGCGCCCTCCGCCGCACCACCCCATGAGCCCTCGCCGTTTCCTCATCGGGACCCTCCTGGCCGCCACCTTCGCCGCCGCCGCCGTCGGCGCCATCCACATCATGAAGCTGCGCCTGCGTTGCGACGACGTGGGTGCCCGCATCCAGCGCTTGGAGCGCGGCATCGCCGAGTCCAAGAAGGAGCTCGACGCCTTGAAGCGCGCCCGCGACCAGACGCAGGACAGCCTGCAGCTCAAGCAGATCGCCGGCGAAGACCTCAAGCCGCCGGTGCCCGAACAGGTCACCTTCATCCGCCTTAATCCCACGGTCACGGCCGTGATCCCTCTTAAGAATACTGCGAGCCCGCGCGTGACGGCTCTCAACATCGCGTTCCGTCCGACGGCGGGGCAGGGAGGAAACGGCGCGCGATGACCCTCCCGCACGCCAGGCGACCGCGCTTCCGTTCGCTCGCCTGGGTCGTGTCCGCTTGTTTCCTCGTCGTCGTCGGTCGCCTGGTCTGGCTCCATTGGATCGACGCCCCCAGCCTCCGGGCGGAGGCGCTCCAACGGCGTTACGTCTTCCAGGAGAAGGCCTGCCGCCGCGGTGAGATCAGGGACGCGCAGGACAACCTGCTCGCCGTGTCCGAGGATGTCTGGGACATCGGCGTCGACCCAGAAGCCCTGCAGAAGGACGACCAGAACCGGGCGGCCGAGGTGGCGGCGATCCTGCGCCTCCCCTTGTTGACGGTCAAGGCGGCCTTCAATCCGTCGCCGCGCGTGGACGACGAAGGCGTCGAGCGGCGCGTGCGCTGGGTCGTGCTGGCGCGCGAATGCGATGAGCCGACGATGAAGAAGATCCAGGCGCTCAAGGTGAAGGCCTTGCGCGCCGACCTGAAGTACCGCCGCAACTACCCCAAGGGCCAGTTGGCCGCGCACGTCGTGGGCTACGTGAACAAGGAGATGGTGCCGTCGGTCGGCATCGAGAAGGCCCTCGACGGTTTCCTGCAGGGCCAGAAGGGCTGGATCGAGTCCGAACGCGACGGCCATCGCCGCGAAATCGCCAGCAACCGTCTGCGCGAAGTCGCGCCCGTCGACGGTAGCACGGTCGTGCTGACGATCAACAGCCTCGTCCAGAACGCCTGCGAGGTCGCCCTCGAAAAGGCCGCGAACCAGTACACGCCGAAGTCCGGCATCATCATCGTCAGCGAGCCGCGCACCGGCCGCATCCTTGGCTTGGCCAACTGGCCGACGTTCGACCTCAACAAGTTCTTCGACCCGAAGCTTGCGCCGATGGACAGCCAGCGCAACCGCGCGGTGTCCGACATCTACGAACCAGGTTCGGTCTTCAAGATCGTCTCCATCTCGGGGGCGCTGGAGGAGCACCTCATCACGCCCAACTCCGTCTACGACTGCGGGTTGTCGTCCGTCCCTTACAAGGGCCGCATGGTCTCTTTGCCCGCGGATTCGCACCCGCTGGGCGCCGTCGACGTCCGCCACATCGTCCGCGAATCGTCCAACCGCGGGACGGTCCAGATCGGCATGCTCTACGCCGAGCGCTTGGGCGAAGAGCGCTTCGACAAGCTCATCCGTTCGTTCGGCTTTGGATCGAACACGGGCCTGCTGACGGGCGCCGAGTCGGGCGGGATGCTCATCCCGCCGTCGCGCTGGGACGGCCTGACGGTCTCCCGCGTGCCCATGGGCCACTCGGTGAGCGTGACCGCCATGCAGATGCACTACGCGATGTCGGTCGTCGCCGCCGACGGGCTCCTGATGCAGCCGCAGCTGGTGTTGCGCATCGAGGACCCGAAGACCAAGCAGGTGGTGCTGACCTATCCGCCGCGTTCCAAGGGCCGCGCCATCACCTCGAGCACGGCGACGTCCATGGCTACCTTGCTGCGGGCCGTCTGCGGCAAGGGCGGCACCGCGCCGATCGCCGACATCGCCGACTACGAAGTGGCGGGCAAGACCGGCACGACGCAGAAGATCATCAACGGCAAGTATTCCTCCTCGCACCACGTCGCGTCGTTCTCGGGCTTCTTCCCGGTCAACGACCCTAAGCTCGCCATCACGGTCATCATCGACGAACCGCATGGCGAAGGCGTCTCCTATGGCGGCAAGGTCTCCGCGCCCATCTTCCGCGAGGTCGCCCTCGAGTGCATCAAGTGGCTCAACATCCCGAAGGCCAACGCCGGCGTCGTCGCTTCGTCCTCGGGTAACCCAAATCCCGCCGCGTCGCCGGCCACGCTCGTCGGTCAATGAGCCGCGCGCCCAGCCAGACCCGCCTCGCCCCGATGGAACGCCCTTCTTTCCAGTCCTTGCTCCAAGGCCTCCCGGTCTTGGATCGTTCCGGGGATTGGACGGCGAAGATCACCGGTCTCGTCACCGACAGCCGCCGCATCCTGCCGGGGTCCTTGTTCTTCGCCTTGCCCGGCCTGCGCTCCGACGGCCATGAGTATTTGGACGACGTCATCGCCCGCGGCGCCGCGGCGGTGATCTCCGCCCGCCCGGTCACGGGCCTGCCCGCCGTGGCGGCCGCGCAAGTGGCTGACCCGCGCAAGGTCCTCGCCGAAATCTCCCGTCGTTTCCATGGCCATCCCGAAACGGCGCTCCAGTTGGTCGGCGTCACGGGCACCAACGGCAAGACGACGGTGACGACGCTCCTGCGCCATTTGCTGCAGGCCGATGGTAGCCAGTGGGGCTTGGTGGGGACGGTCCGCTACCATCTCGGTCGCCGGTCGATCCCCTCTTATAAGACGACGCCCGAGTCGGCGGACCTCGCGGCCTTCTTCCGCCAGATGGTGGACGCCGAGTGCGCCGGGGCCTGCTTGGAGGTCAGCTCGCATGCGCTCCACCAGGACCGCGTGCACGGGTTCCATTTCGCCGCCGCGGCCTTCACGAACCTCACCCGCGACCACGTCGATTACCACGGCGACCTGGCGACCTACTTGGACGCCAAGACGGCGCTCTTCGATGGCCGCAACGGTTCGATCCCGGGCGTGAGCGTCTTCAACCTCGACGACCCCGCTGGCCATGTCCTCGCGGAGGCCTGTCGCCGCCGTGGTCCCGTGCTCACCTTCGGGCTGACCGCCGCCGCCGACCTGCGGGCGACCGACATCCGCTACACGTTGGCCGGCACGGAGTTCACGGTCGTCTGGCAGGGCCGCACGGCGCGCTTCACGTCGCCGCTCCCGGGTGACTACAACGTTTCCAATGTGCTGTGCGCCTTGGCGCTGGCCGCGGCCTTGGGCCGGGAGCCGTTGGCGCTCGCCCCCGCCGTCGCTTCCTTCCCCGGCGTGGCTGGCCGCATGGAGCGCGTCGAAGCCGGCCAAGCTTTCCCGGTCTTCGTCGACTACGCCCATACGGACGACGCCCTGCGCAACGCGCTCCGCATGCTTCGGGCGATCACCCCGGGCCGCGTGCTCTGCGTGTTTGGCTGCGGCGGCAACCGCGACCGCGGCAAGCGTCCGGCGATGACCCAGGCCGTCGCCGATCTCGCGCATCTGTCGTGGGCGACGTCGGACAACCCACGCAAGGAAAGCATCGAAGCCATCTTCGCCGACATGCGCGCGGGGCTCGGTCCGCTCCCGACCGTCGAATTCGTCGCCGATCGCCGCGAGGCCATCGGCCGCGCCCTCGCCGCCGCCCAGCCGGGCGATTGCGTCGTCGTGACCGGCAAGGGCCATGAGTCCACCCAAGAGTTCGCCGACACCGTGGTGCCCTTCGACGACCGCCAGGTCGTCCGTGAACTGCTCGAGCTGCGGAGGGGCGCCCGCGCATGAACACGGCCTTCGCCCCCGCCGATTTGGCTGCTTGGTCCCAAGGCACTTGGACGACCCCGCCGACCGTGGCCGTCACCGGTTTCGGTACGGACACGCGCACCTTGCGCGCTGGCGATGCGTTCATCGCCCTCCAGACCGCGCGCCGCGATGGCCATGACTTCCTCGGCGACGCGCGCGCCCGCGGCGCCGCCTGCGCGGTCGTCGCCCGCCCGGTGGCGGATGCCTTGCCGCAGTTGGTGGTCAAGGATCCGCAGGCTGGGCTCCAGCGTTTGGCCGCCGCTTGGCGTCAGCGCTTCCGTGGTCCCGTCATCGGCGTCACCGGCAGCGTCGGCAAGACCTCGACGAAGGACCTGCTCGGCGCCTTGCTCGGCCCGACGGCCTTCATCACCGAAGCGAACCTCAATAACTTGTTGGGCGTCCCGCTGATGCTGCTGCGCCTGCGCGCGGACCAGCATCGCTACGCCGTCATCGAAGCCGGCATGAGCGTCCCGGGCGAAC
>RFQN01000094.1 GCA_009924965.1 Verrucomicrobiota bacterium | reverse complement strand
GTCTGGCCGGATATGGCGTCGAACTCTTCGGGGCGCAACGGGCGGTTCTCCATCGCCGACGGCAGGCGGAACCCGAAGTCGACCAGCTTCTCCTTGCGGGCGCGGTCGCCGTGGTACATCCCGCCGATCTGCGAGACCGACACGTGGCTTTCGTCGATGAAGACCAGCCGGTCGTCGGGGAAGAAGTCGAGCAGGCAGTGTGGGCGTTCCCCCGGGCGGCGACCGGCCATGTGCATCGAGTAGTTCTCGATGCCCGAGCAGAAGCCCGTCTCCCGCAGCATCTCGAGGTCGTGCTCGACGCGCATGCGGATGCGTTGGGCCTCGATCAGGCGGTTGGACTTCTCGAAGAACGCCACGCGTTCCTCGAGTTCGGCCCGGATGGCCTCCGCCGCGCTCTTCACGCGGTCCGCCGAGGTCACGTATTGGTTGGCCGGGTAGAGGTCGAACTTCTCGAGCGTCTTGCCGGGGCGGACGGTGATGGCGTCGAGCTCGCGGATCTGCTCCAAGGTGTCGCCCCAGAACTCCAGCCGGATGGCCGACTCCATGTAAGCCGGCCAGATGTCGATGGTCTCGCCGCGGGCCCGGAAGGTGCAGCGCTCCAGGATGGCGTCGTTGCGCGAGTATTGGTTGGCGACCAGCCGCGTCAGCAGCTCGTCGCGCTTGATGACGAGTCCCTGGCGGAGCGGGATCATCAGCGCGAGGAAGTCCTCGGGCGAGCCGAGGCCATAGATGCAGGACACCGACGCGATCACGATGACGTCGCGGCGGGAGAGCAGGGCGCTACTGGCGCTGATGCGCAGGCGTTCGATGTCCTCGTTGATGGCCGAGTCCTTCTCGATGAAGGTATCGGTCTGCGGGACGTAGGCCTCGGGCTGGTAGTAGTCGTAGTAGCTGACGAAGTATTCGACCGCGTTCTCGGGGAAGAAGTGCTTGAACTCCGAGTAGAGCTGGGCCGCCAGGGTCTTGTTATGCGAGATGATCAGCGCCGGCCGTTGCTGCTGGGCGATCAGGTTCGCCATTGTGAACGTCTTGCCCGAGCCCGTCACCCCGAGCAGCGTCTGGCGCGCGTGGCCGGCCCGGAGCGAGGCGTCCAACGCCGCGATCGCCGTGGGCTGGTCGCCCATCGGTTGGTAGTCGGAATGCAGGCGGAACTCCATGCCGCTTAGTCGAGCCGACCGCGCACGAGCCACCCCGCATCGACCTCCGAGAGGTCCCGCACGATGCGGTGGGCCTTCTGCGGCAGCAGGGCTTCGCGGCTGTTCGTGGTCGCCAAGGCGATGGTGATGAAGCCACCAGCGAGGCCAGCCTGGATGCCTGAGAACGAGTCCTCGAACACGAAGGAGGCCGCGGGGTCACCGCCGGCCAAGGCGCAGGCCTTGAGGAAGACCTCGGGGTCGGGCTTGCCGCGCGAGACGTCCTCGCTGCTGATGGCGCCTTGGAACAACACGCCGAGCCCGAAGAGCTCGAACGCCAGCGCCAGGTTCTCCTTCTGCGTGGAGGTGCCGATGACGCACGGGATACCTGCCGCCTGGAGGGCGCGGAGCAGTTCGAAGACGCCGGGGAGGACGCGGATATGCCCTTGGCGGGCGATGACGCGGTAGAGCTCTTCCTTACGGTACGACAGGCGCCGGACCTCCGCCGGGTCGCGCGTCCATTGAAGGATATCCGGGATGATGAGCTCGTTGCGCTTGCCGAAGCCACGGACGAAGTGGTCGGCGGGCAAGGGAAGCTTCTCCTCCACGGCCAACTGTTCCCAGGAACGTTCATGGGCGACCGCGGAGTCGACGACGACCCCATCCCAATCAAACACGGCGACGGTGCGGCCCATGGCTCAGTGCTTGTCCCAGGCGAGGGTGACCTTGACCGGACGATGCTCCCACACGTTGAGCGGCTCGAAGATCTGGCCCGGCGCGAGGATGTTGTTCGGGTCGAGGGCACGCTTCACGGCCAGCATCGCGCCGATCTCGGCCGGGGAGTGCTGGAGGCGGAGGAACGGCGACTTGGCGATGCCGATGCCGTGTTCGCCCGTGATGGCACCGCCCAGCGCCACGACCTTCTGCATGACCTCGTAGATCGCCTGCTCCGCCTTGCGGCAGTGCTCCGGGTTGTCGCGGTCGTACATGATGTGCACGTGGAAGTTGCCGTCGGCGGCATGGCCGAAGGTCGGCGTCGCCAGGCCCACGCGGTCACGGACCTCGCGGGTGTAGCGGATGAGCTCCACGTAGCTGCGGAACGGCACCACGATGTCCTCGTTCAGCTTCGCGTTGCCGAGGGCATACATCGCCTGCGAGCAGGTGCGGCGGATGTCCCAGAGCGCTTCGGCCTCGGCTTCGACGTCGGTCTCGCGGAAGGCCACCGCGTACTTCGCGATCCAGGCGCGCACCTTCTCGGCGTCCTCGGCGAGGGCGGCGGGATGACCGTCGATTTCGACGAGCAGGATGGCGTGGGTGGCTTCGACCCCGTGCAGCTCGGCGGTGGAGAAGACGCGGCTGCCGCGGCGCTTCTCGGCGGCCTCGACGGTCTGCGTGTCGAGGAACTCGAAGACCGCCGGGTTGACGCGCGCGCCCATCAGGGCGGCGGCGGCCTCGAGCGCGCCTTCGTCGGTCCGGCAGGCCAGCAGGAACGTGCGGCGCGCCTTGGGCTTGTTGACGAGCTTCAGCGTGGCCTTGGTGATGACCCCGAGCGTGCCTTCGGAACCGATCCAGAGGTCGCGTAGGTTGAGCCCGCTGACGAACTTGCGCAGCGGGGCGCCCCAGGTGACCTTCTCGCCCGTGGGCAGGAAGCCTTCGAGGGCGTAGACGTGGTCGCGGACGACGCCGTATTTGGCCGCGCGGAGACCGCCGGCATTCGTGGCGATGTTCCCGCCGATGCTGCAGTGCTTGAGCGACGAAGGGTCCGGCGGGAAGAAGAGGCCGTGTGCGGCGGCGAGCTCGTTGATGCGCGCCGTGATGGCGCCGGGCTGGACCGTCGCCATCGCCGAAATCGGGTCGATCTCGATCTTGTCCCAGTGGTCGAGGTGGATGACCCAGCCGCCGCGGATCGGTGAGCTGGCGCCGGTGTTGCCGGTGCCGCGGCCACGCACGGTCACGGGCACCTGGTGTTCGTTGGCGAGCTTCAGCACGACGCCGATGTCGTCTTCCACGTCCGGGCGGATGACCGCCTCAGGCATGAAGGACAGGCGCATGTTGTCGAAGGAAGCCGCGAAGCACGTGGCCTCGTCGGTCTTGACCTTGCCGGCGCCCAGGCGGGCGAGCAGCGCCTGCGTGGCGGCGGGATGGGTGCGTACGGGAGTCGTCACGCCCCCCAGCAAACAGGCTTAGGCGATTTCCGCAAGCCACGCCGTGGCCTCGGCGTCGGACGGCATGCGCCAATCCCCGCGGGGCGAGAGGGCGACCGAGCCGACCTTGGGGCCGTCGGGCATCACCGAGCGCTTGTACTGCTGGCTGAAGAAGCGGGTGAGGAACGTGCGGAGCCAGTGGCGGATCTCCGTGTGGTCGTACTTGCCCGTGAAGGCGTGTTCGGCCAGCCAGAGCACCTTGGCAGGGCGGAAGCCGTTGCGGACGACGTGGTAGAGGAAGAAGTCGTGGAGTTCGTAGGGGCCGACGAGCATCTCCGTCTGCTGGGCGATCTCGCCGTCGCCGCCCGGAGGCAGGAGCTCGGGGCTGACCGGGGTCGCCACGATGTCCTCCAGCAAGGCGCGTTCATGGCCGACGTGGCGGGCGTGCGCGGCCCAGGAGACCAGGTGGCGGACCAGCGTCTTGGGGACGCCGATGTTCACGTGGTACATCGAGATGTGGTCGGCGTTGAACGTGCACCAGCCGAGCGCGGCTTCGGAGAGGTCGCCGGTGCCGACGACGAAGCCGCCGGCTTGGTTGGCGACGTCCATGAGCACCTGCGTGCGTTCGCGGGCCTGGGCGTTCTCGAAGGTGACGTCGTGCTTGCCCGGCGGGTGCTGGATGTCGGCCAAGTGCTGCTCCACGGCGGCGCCGATGGGGATCTCGCGCGCGGTGACGCCGAGCGCTTCCATCAGCTTGAGCGCGTTCATGCGCGTGCGGACGGTCGTGCCCGGGCCTGGCATGGTCACGCCGATGATGCCCTTGCGGTCCAAGCCGAGGCGGCCGAAGGCTTCGAGCAGCACCAGCAAGGCCAGGGTCGAATCGAGGCCGCCGGAAACGCCGATGACGACGTGGCGGGCGCCGGTGTGGCGGAGGCGGCGGGCGAGGCCCGTCGACTGGATGGCGAAGATCTCCTGGCTATGCTCGTCGCGGCGATGCGCGTCGGCGGGCACGAAGGGGTGCTGGCTGAAGCGGCGGCGCAGCTTGGGCGTGGTGCCGACCGGGTGGCCGAGCTCGAACGTGCGGACGCGCGGCTGGTAGGTGGAGGGCGCGCCGAAGAACGTGCTGTTGCGTCGGCGTTCGGCCTGCAGCTTGTCGACGTCGATCTGCGAGACGAGCAACGACAGCTCGAAGCGGAAACGTTCGGATTCCCCGAGCACGACGCCGTTCTCGGAGATGAGGCCGTGGCCGCTGTAGACGATGTCGGTGCTGGATTCGCCGGCACCGGCCGCGGCGTAGACGTAGGCGGCGAGGCAGCGGGCCGACTGGGCGCGCACGAGGTCGCGGCGGTAGGCGGCCTTGGTCAGGAGCTCGTCGCTGGCCGAGAGGTTGCAGAGCAGGGTGGCCCCGGCGAGGGCTTGGGCGCCGCTCGGCGGCTCGACGGCCCAGAGGTCTTCGCAGATCTCGATGCCGACCACGCAATCGGGGAGGTCCGACGCCTGGAAGAGCAGGTCGGTGCCGAAGGGGACCGTCTGGCCGAGGAGTTCGATTTCCTTGACCGGGGCGACGCGCGCCGAGGCGAACCAGCGCTGTTCGTAGAACTCGCCGGTGTTCGGCAGGTGGGTCTTGGGGACGACGCCGAGGATTTTGCCGCGGGAGAGGAAGGCGGCGGCGTTGAAGAGGCGGCCAGAGACCTCCAGGGGCAGGCCGACGAGGGCGGTCAGGCCGAGCCGAGCCGTGGCCTCGGCGACCTGGCCCAAGGCCTTCAGGGAGCCTTGTAGGAGGGTGCGTTGCCCAAAGAGGTCGCCACAGCTGTAGCCAGTGAGGCAGAGTTCCGGCAGCACGACGATTTCGGCGCCTTCCGCGGCGGCCTTCTCGAGGGCTTGGATGACCAGCAGGGCGTTAGCCGCAGGGTCGCCTAAACGGAGGGAGGGGGAAGCGGCCGCGACGGCCACGAACCCGAACTGGTGAGTCCTTTTAGGCATTTTAGGCTCGGTAACGCTCATGTTCACCGTTGACCCGTGGGGAGGCAACCCGAAAGGTCTTTCTCCACCGATTTAGAGGCCAATATGACCAAACAACCACTGCAAGAAGTCCGGGTTTTCTCGCCCGCCACCGTGGCCAACGTGGCCTGCGGCTTCGACGTGCTCGGTTTCGCCATCGAACTGCCCGGCGACGAGGTCATCGTCCGTTCTTCGCCGCAGCCTGGTTTTCGCATCACGAAGATCACGGGAGATGATGGCCGCCTCCCGTTGGACCCAAAAATGAACACGGCCGGTGTCGCTGCCCTGGACCTGCTCCGTCATTTGGGCCGCACCGACGTCGGCATCGAGATGGAGATCCACAAGCAGATGCCTTTCGGCAGCGGCCTGGGTTCCAGCGCGGCCAGCGCCGTCGGCGGGGCCTTCGCCGTGAACCAGCTGCTCGGCGAACCGCTGACCCGTCGCCAACTCCTTCCGTTCGTTGTCGCCGGTGAGGCCGCGGCCGATGGCGCTTGGCACGCCGACAACGTCGGACCCTGTCTCCTCGGCGGTATCACGCTGATCCGTTCCAACGCCGAGCTCGACGTC
>RFQN01000093.1 GCA_009924965.1 Verrucomicrobiota bacterium | reverse complement strand
AAGACGAAGCCGACCTCCGAAACGGCCTGGTGAAGCTCTTTCGTGAAGAAGGCTACGCGGTCGACGCGGCTCCCAACGGCATCGACGGCCTGCAGAAGGCCAAGGACTTTGACTACGACGCGATCGTGCTCGATTACATGATGCCGGGCATGGACGGGCGCGAGGTACTGCGGCGTCTGCGCAGCGTGAAGCGCACCCCGGTCATGATGCTGACCGCCCGTAATTCGGTCGAGGACCGCGTCGTCGGGCTCGACCTCGGCGCCGACGACTACTTGGCCAAGCCCTTCGTGCAGCAGGAACTGCTGGCGCGCGTGCGCGCGCTCGTCCGCCGCAACCACAGCGGCGGGGGCGCGACCTTTACGCTCGGGGGCGTCGTCATCGATACGGTCTCGCGCCGCGTGACCAAGGCCGGCCAGCTGGAGCCCTTGACGGGCCGCGAGTACGCCTTGCTCGAATACCTCGCGCATCGTCGCGGGGCGGTCGTGACGCGCGCCGAGCTCTACGAGCACCTCTTCGACGAGAACGAAGACACCTTGTCCAATCTCCTGGAGGTGCATGTGTGCAACCTGCGCCGCAAACTGGGGAACGACCTCATCCGGACGCGCCGCGGCATGGGTTACGAAATCCCCGCCGTCGGCAACTAGACCATGGTCTTCCATTCCATTCGCTGGCGGATCCTCGCCTGGAACTTCGGCCTCCTCGCCACCACCGCGACGGTCTTGCTCGTGGCCTTTTATCAGCACGAGCGTCAGAACCGTCTGCAGGCGGTCGACCTGCAGTTGCGGGAGATGATGTCCACGCACATGGGCGCGGTGAATGACCTCGCCCTAGGGGGCAACGCTGGCCGCACGCCTCCGCCCAATCCGAACGGCCGTCCGCGGAATCAGGACAACCCGCAGCAACGGCAAGCCAAGGCCGAGGCGGCCCTGACTTCCTTGGCCAAGGAGAAGACCTGGGTCTTCGTCGCCGACATGGCCGGCCCGGTCCAGTTCCAGACCGCGACCGCGCCGGTCGAGCCCGCTTTGGTTGAGCGTTGCCGGGAAGAGGTCGTGGAGGAGACCGAAGGCACGGCCAAGGCCCGCCAGCCCGTCAACCTGATGGTCTCGCATCTCGGCCAGCGCATGTTGGTCCATCGTCCGCCTGGCCAGATGATCGTCGTCTTCGGCACGGATACGCATGCCTTGGAGGCCGAGCTCCACCTGTTGGGCTGGAAGCTCACCTTGGGCGGCATCATCCTGGTGGTCTTGGGGGGCGGCATTGGCTGGATCTTGGCCGGGCGCTCCCTGCGCCCCATCGACCGCATCGCCGCCGACGCCGAAGGCATCGCCGCGGGGGACTATGGCCGGAAGATCGACGTCGAAGACACGGAGAGCGAACTAGGCCGTCTGGCGGTCGTCCTCAACGACACCTTCGGCAAGATGAACGAGGCCCGCGACCGCGTGACGCAGTTCACGGCCGACGCCTCGCATGAATTGCGGACCCCGCTGACCGTCATTCTGTCCGATAGCCAAGGGGCGTTGCGGCAGGAACGCACGCCGGAGGAATACCGCCAGGCGTTGGTGACGATTAAACAGGCCGCGCTCCGCATGAAGACGATTTCCGATGGCTTGCTCGAGTTGGCGCATGGCGACCTGGCGCAGCCGGTGGAGAAGTCGCCGTGTGACCTCGCCGACCTCGCGGATGAGGCCGTCGCGCTGCTGGCGCGGCTGTCGCGCGAAAAGGGTGCCACCTTGGAGGCCAAGCTCGACGGCGTCTCGGTGCTGGCGGATCCGGCTCGGTTGGGCCGAGTCATCCTGAACCTCGTGATGAACGCCATCCTGCACAACCCGGCTGGCGTGCGTGTCGTCGTCACGACCGGCATCGTCGATGGTCAGGCTGAACTCAGCGTGGCGGATGACGGCCGCGGCATCCCCGCTGAGAACCTCGAGCACATCTTCGAACGCTTCCGCCGCATCGACCCCGAAGGCTCCCGCCATACCGAAGGCGCGGGCCTCGGCCTGGCCATCGTCAAGCAGGCCGTGGAGGCGCACGGCGGCACGATCGCCGTCACCAGCGAAGTCGGCCGTGGCACGACCTTCCGCGTACGCCTGCCCGTGGCGGCCTAAGGCGGAGCCTTAGACCGTCGCCAGGATGCGGGCCTTGATCTCGGCGACGGGCATCGCGTTGAGCAGGACCGGCGAGAGGCGGTTCTCGTTCACCTTGGGCAGGGCCGTCAGGTGTTCGCTGAGCACGAGGCTGCGGTTCGCGGCGACCTCATCGACGCGGTCGACCGGCGTGAAGCGCGGGGCGGACTTGAGCACCTCGGGGTTCGAGCGGATGAGTTCGCCGATGGCCTGGACGGCGTCGGCGAAGCGGTCGAGTTCGTCCTTGGTGTAGGACTCCGTCGGCTCGATCATCAGGCCGAAGACCTCGGGGAAGGCGACGGTCGGGGCGTGGAAGCCGAAGTCGAGGAAGAGCTTGCCGACGCGCGAGATGATGTTCGCGCGCGGGATGCCCGCGGCCTCGATGCGCTTGAAGTCCTCCTCCGTGAGCGTGAGGATGAACTCGTGCATACGCGGCACGCCGTCGGCGGCGGCGGGCAGGGACGGGAACTGCTTCCCGAGGCGGCTGAACAGGTAGCGGCTGGCGAGGACCGACATCGCGGACATGCGCTGGACGCCGGCGTGGCCGAGGCGGAGGAGGTAGGAGTAGACGCGCACCTTGTGGGCGAAGTTGCCCCAGTGGCGGTGGAAGGAGCCGATGCTGTGCTTCGGGCGGACCGCGACGAAGCGGTCGCCATGCTTCTCGATCTGGAAGCCCGGCAGGAAGTCGACCAAGCGGGAGGAGACGCCGACGATGCCGTCGCCGGGGCCGCCGCCGCCGTGCGGGACGGTCCAGGTCTTGTGCAGGTTGTTGTGCACGGCGTCCACGCCGAGCTGATCGAGGTTCACCCAGCCGGCGATGGCGTTCATGTTCGCGCCGTCCATGTAGACCAGGCCGCCGACGCGGTGCACGGCGTCGGCCATGCGCTTGAAGTCGGTCTCGAAGACGCCCGAGGTGTTCGGGTTGGTCACCATCATGCCGGCGACGCGGTCACCGTACTGGGCGATCTTGGCGTCGAAGTCGGCCTGGTCGACGCGGCCGTCGGGGGCGGACTTGAGGATGACGATGCCGGAAGGGGCGCCGTCGGCGCGCTGGCGATTGACGTAGCCGGCGGTCGTGGCCGTAGCGAAGTTCGTGCCGTGGGCCGTGGACGGGATGAGCAGGATGTCGCGGTGGGCCTGGCCGTGGTGGCGGTGGTAGGCCTGGAAGAGCTTGAGGCCGACGAGTTCGCCTTGCGCGCCTGCGACGGGCTGCGTGGTCACGCCCGGCAGGCCGGTGATGGCCTGCATCCACTGCTGGATCTGCCAGAGAAGCTCGAGCGAGCCTTGCGCGTCTTCGGCGGGGGCTTGCGGGTGCAGCGCGGTGAAGCCCGGTAGGCCGGCGGCCCAATCGTTGATGTGCGGGTTGTACTTCATCGTGCACGAACCCAGCGGGAAGCAGCCGGTGTCGGGCGAGACGTTGAGTTCGCCGAGCTTGGTGTAGTACGCCTTGAGTTCGGCGAGCGGGAAGGACGGGAGGCCGACGGGCGTGGCGCGCAGCAGGTGCGCCGGGACGGCGGGCAGGGTGGCCTGGCCCGTCGCCTTGCCGTAGAGGCCTTCGAAGAACGCGACCAAGCGGTCGGCGTCGGCGTCGGACTGGATGTCGCTGAACGAGATCTTGAGCAGCGAGCAGTTGCAGGGCGTGCGGCCGGTGATGTCGACCCCGAGGTGCAGGCCGGCGGCGCGGCCCTTGGCGAGCACGGCGGCGGCGGGTTCCGGGAGCATCAGGCTGAACTCGTTCCAGAAGGCCTGCTGCGCGTAGCAGACCTTGAGTCCGGGGATGGTGTGCAGGCGGGCGGCGGCGCGGTGCGCGCGGTCGCGTCCGGCGGTGCAGCTGGCGGCCATGCCGGCCTCGCCGCGGGCGAGGATGGCGGCGCCGGCGATGGTGGCGATGAAGGCCTGGTTGGAGCAGATGTTGGACGTGGCCTTATCCTTGCGGATGTGCTGCTCGCGGGTGGAGAGCACCATGACGATGCAGTCGCGGCCGGCGTTGTCCTTGGCCTTGCCGACGAAGCGGCCTGGGGTCTCGCGGACCTCGTTCTTGCGCTCGGCGTTGTGGCGGACGGCGAAGATGCCGAGGCCGGGGCCGCCGAAGTTGGCGCCGATGGCGAGGTGCTGGCCTTCGCCGACGAGGATGTCCGCGCCTTGGCGGCCATAGTGCGCCGGGGCCTTGAGGCCGCCGGTGGCGAGGAGCATCGGGTCGATGACCGCGATGGACTTCACGCCGGCGTCGGCGCACGCATCGGCCAGCTCATCGGTGTCCTCGACGAGGCCGAGGTTATTGACCTGCGGGAAGATGACGGCGGCGACCTTGCCGCCGAGCGCGGCGACGCGGGCCCGGATGGCGGCGCCGCGGATGCGGCCGGTTTCTTCTTCTGGCGCGAGGAACTCGAGCTTCACCGACGTCTCGGCGCAATGGGTGCGGAGGACTTCCAGGTCGCCCGGGAAGAGGTTGGCCGCGACGAGGACGGTGTCGGCCTCGGACATGCGGACGGCGCAGACGGCGGCTTCGAAGAGCGCGCTGGCGCGGTCGTAGAGGGAGGAGTTGACGGCTTCGAAGCCGGTCAGCTGGGCGAGCGTCGACTGGTAGATCCAGTGCGTGATGAGCGTGCCCTGGGAGCGTTCCGGCTGGTAGGGCGTGTACGACGTCGTGAGGTTGCGGATCGAGCAGACGTGGCCGACGATTTCATGCGTGCGGTAGACCTGCAGGCCGTCGCCGAGGAAGCCGGTCTTGGCGTCGTTGCGCTGCGAGAGCGCGAGCATGCGGTCCGCGAGCGCGGCGTACTCGAGTTCATCCGGGAGGTTGAGCTGGCCGGGGAACTTCATATCTGCCGAGATATGCTGGTACATGTCGCTGAACTTCGTCGAGCCGACGGCTCGGAACATCGCCTGGATGTCCGCCTCGCTCGCCGGGATGTAGTGCCGGGAGAGTTCGCGCGAGATTTTGGAAGGATCGTAGGGCAGTTGGGCCATGAGAGAGTGGGTGTGTTTTTTGAAGCGGGGAGACGCCCTCGCAACCGTCCACCTTGGAGGGGTGGGGGTATTAGCGGAAGATGGTTTTCCCATTAGGCGAAGTCACCCCGCTTCGGGGCATGTGAATAAGTCGTCATGGGCGTTTGCCTTCATTGGCCGCAGGTTTACGGTCGATTTCATGACGCGCCAGCAACGAGCCGATTATGTCGCCCGCGAGCTGGCGAAGCTCTATCCGACCACCCCGATCCCGTTGGACCACACGGACGCGTTCACGCTCTTGGTCGCGGTCGTGCTGTCCGCCCAATGCACGGACAAGAAGGTGAACGAAGTGACGCCGGCGTTGTTCGCGGTCGCCGGGACGCCGGCGCGGATGGCGGCCATGCCGGTGGAGAAGGTCTTGGGGCTGATCCGACAGCTTGGCCTCGCCCCGCAGAAGTCCAAGGCGCTCGTGGGATTGGCCCAATTGATCATGACCAAGCACGGTGGGCAGGTCCCCCGGACCTTCGCGGAACTCGAGGAGCTGCCCGGGGTCGGACACAAGACCGCGTCGGTCGTGATGGCCCAGGCTTTCGGCGTGCCGGCCTTCCCGGTGGACACGCACATCCACCGCCTCGCCAAGCGCTGGAAGCTCAGTCCGGGGAAATCGGTCGAACAGGTCGAACGCGACCTCAAGAAAGTCTTCCCCGAAGACGCCTGGAACCAACTTCACCTCCGCATCATCTTCTACGGCCGCGAGCACTGCACGGCACGCGGCTGCGATGGGAAGACGTGTGGGATTTGTGTGGAG
>RFQN01000092.1 GCA_009924965.1 Verrucomicrobiota bacterium | reverse complement strand
CCCCGGCCCTCATCGTCGGCGCGATCGCCGAACGCATGAAGTTCTCGGCCCTCATGCTCTTCATGACCGCCTGGATGTTCCTCGTCTACTTCCCGATGGCCCACGCTATCTGGGGCATCACCGGTGACATGAACGGCGTCTGGAACGCCAAGGCCACCATTAAGGCCATCGACTTCGCCGGCGGTACCGTCGTCCACATGACCTCCGGTTGGTCCGCGCTGCTGCTCTGCATCATCCTCGGCCCGCGCCTCGGCTTCGGCAAGAAGTCCATGAGCCCGCACAGCATGGTGCTCTGCGCCGTGGGTACCGGGATGCTCTGGGTGGGTTGGTACGGCTTCAACGCCGGCTCGGCCCTCGCCGCCGACGGTGTCGCCGCGCAGGCCTTCACCACGACGACCCTCGCCGCTGCCGTGGCCGCCTTCACCTGGGCCGGCCTCGAGTGGATCCTCCGCAAGCACGCCAGCATCCTCGGCCTCTGCTCGGGTGCCGTCGCCGGCCTCGTGGTCATCACCCCCGCCACCGGCTTCGTCTCCACGACGGGCGCGGTCATCATCGGCGTCCTCGCCGGCGTGGTGCCCTTCCTCGCGGTGGTCTACCTGAAGTCCAAGCTCGGCTATGACGACGCGCTCGACACCTTCGGTGTGCACGCCGTCGGTGGCACCTTGGGTGCGATCATGACCGGCGTCCTCGCCACGCTCGACGCCAACGGCAACCTGGCCACCAACCTGAAGGACATCGTCGGCAAGACCCTCGTGACCGAACAGCTCAAGGCCATCGCCGTGACCTTGGTCCTGTCCTTGGTCGCGACCGCCATCATCGCCTACGCGGTGAAGGCCGTGATCGGCCTCCGCCCGACCGAGGAAGACGAGGCCCGCGGCCTCGATATCTCGGACCACGGCGAAGAAGGCTACAACCACAACTCCTAAGCTCCTACCGGGAGTCAGGCCTCAAGGCCGCCCAGCGATGGGCGGCCTTTTTTTGTCCGTAGGCGGAACCAATGCCCCCACTGGGTGTTAACAAATCATGATAAAAGGTTGCCAGAAGGCCCAATGCTGACACCTTGCTGTCTATAAAAGAAACTATGCTCAAAATCTCAGCCCAAATAGGAGACGATTTCCTCGGCACCGCGGAGGAGCTTGCCCTGCACGTTTCGACCAAGTTGCAGACCCTTGGCTTCGGCGATCGGCACCGCGCCACCGAGCGGCTCGTCCGTTTCTACACTTACGAAAACCTCATCTCGAAGCCCGAGCGGGCCAACGATGACCGACGCAAGGCGAACTACGGCAGCCTCCAGGTCCGCCAACTCCTCCTGGCCCGGCTCTTGGCCGAACGCGGCTGGGAACTCGACCGGATCCGGAACCTGCTCAAAGACAACGCGCACGTCGATAAACTCAACAAGCTGATCGACGAATTGGCCCAGCCCAACGAGGCCGAACGGCTGTTCTTCCGCACGGCCTCCCCGCAGCCGCCCGAAGGCCACGTCCGCCCCGCCTCCATGCGGCCTAACCGCCTGTACAGCATGGCCCCCTTTGAGTCCGACACCGTCAGTGAATCGGACGCCGGTGCACCAGCGCCTCGCAAGAGCCGCTTCGCGAACGAGGCCTACCAGCACCTCCGCGACCTCGCGGATTCGCCGATGCCGGCCCTGCAATTCCGCAAGTTGGTGATCAAGGAATCCATGCGGCCTGACCTCGAGCCTGAAGTCCGCGAATTATACCAACAGCTTTTGGCCTTCCACCCCACCTCCCGAGGGGAGGAACCGAAGCGAGAAAGGTGGACCCGCCTGCGTCTCGCGCACTGGTGCGAGGCCTCCTTCCACATCGACAACCGAGGCCGACCCTCGGAAGAAGAACTGGATGAAATCGTCGATAAATTCCGTAAAGCGTTAAAAGATAGTTATTTAAGGGCCTGAAGCATATTTATGACAGTATCTTTTAGGTGTTAATAACAAAAAAGATGCTCTGGTGATGTTGACAGTTTAAGGATGGTGTGCATAGTGGTCTGCGTATGATCGCTCCTATGCACTCCCCCACCATCGAAATCCTGCCCCTGAAAAAGGGCTTCCTCCGGGCCGCCGCCGAGGCGACGCACGTCCTCGTCCGTCTCGTCGCCCCTGCCCAGCCCACCACCGAGAACGTGGCCGCGGCCCAGCGTGCCCCGCTCGACCTCGCCCTCGTCATCGACCGCTCCGGCTCCATGAGCGGCGACCCCTTGAAGGCCGCCCTCGAAAGCACCGTCCGGATCATCCAGGGCCTCCGCCCGGATGACCGCGTTTCCGTCGTGGCCTTCGATGACAAGGTAAACGTCGTCCAGCCCTTGGTGGCCGTCGGCGACGCCCAAGACTTGGTCAACCGCGTGCGCCACATCGACTCGGGTGGCTCCACCGCCCTCTTCGACGGCTGGCAGGAAGGCGTCAAGCAGCTCGCGCCCTTCGTGAAGAAGGAACGCATCGCCCGCGTCATCCTCCTCACCGATGGCCAGGCCAACCACGGCTTGGTCGAAGAAGGCAAGATCTTCGAACACGTGGCTAAGGCCGCGGGCGCTGGCATCACGACCTCCACCGTCGGCCTCGGCCACGGGTTCAACGAGTCGCTGCTCACGGGCATGGCCAAGGCCGGGGAAGGCGCCGCCAACTTCGGCCAGACGGCCGATGACCTCAACGAGGCCTTCGAAGAACAGTTCGCCATCCTCTCCAACGCGTTCCTGCGCCAGGTGAAGGTCAGCATCCAGGGCGGCAGCGACGTGCAGGCCCGCCTGCTCGGCGAGTTGCTGGAAGACGGCGTGACGCTGTCCCGCAAGCTCGGGACGTTGCCCTGGGACTCGGCCCTCACGGCCGTGGTTGAACTCAAGATCGGCGCCAACGCCAAGGCCGACTCCTTGCTCGCGGTGAACTTCTCGGCGGTCACCAAGGACGGCACGGCCATCACCTTCGGGCCGCAGATCCTCGCGCTCCCGGAGGTCGACCTCGCCGCATTCAGCACGCTGCAGCCGGACGTGCACATCGCCGCCGCGGTCAGCGAGGCGGTGACGGCGGAAAAACTCGATACCATCGAAGCGCTCGTCCGCAATGGCCAGGAAGCCGAAGCGAAGCAGAAGCTCGCCGAACTCAGCCAGCAGACGGACCTCTCCCCGTGGGCCCGCGAAAAGGTTGCCTACCTCACGCGCCTGCTCGACGAGGACCGCATCATGGCGATGAAGGAGCTGCGCTACGCCAGCCGCAACTTCACCCGCAGCATCAAGGCCAGCTGCGTGGCGGAAAACTCCGCGGACTTCGATGAGGAGGTCGAGCAGGCGAAGGCCCTCTTCCTCCGCAAGAAGCGCGCGGCCGGTCGCAGCTCGGCGCCCCAGCCTCCGCAGACGCCGCCGCAGGCCTAAACAGCCCAGACCCAGTCAACCCCTAGCCCGGTGGGAGCAATTCCACCGGGCTTTTTGTTGCCCGTCTCCGGAACGAAGCCAATCTGGAGGCATCGTCCCATGCCCCGCGCCCTTCGCCTCACCCTTTGGACCCTCGGCGCCCTCGTCGTCCTGCTCGGCGGGGCTGTCCTCTGGATCGACTCCGAACTAAAACCCGACCCACTCGGCAAACGCGTCGCCGCTGCCTTGGCGGATGCCCAGATCAAAGGGAGCATCGGCAAGGTCTCCGCTGCGCTCGACGGTTCCTTCGAAGTGTTGGGCGTCGACTTGACGCTGGCCGACGGCACCAAGGTGAAGCTCGTCAGCGCGACCGGTAAAGCCGACGTCTGGGCCTCGGTCTTCGGCACCTACACGCTCGAGAAAATCGCCGTCCGCGGCCTCGACCTCGACCTGTCGACGCGCACACCCGCCCAGCCCCACGGCGAAGCGAACCGCCCGGCCGGCCCCGTTGCCGCGGCGACGCCCAAGATTCCTGGCTTCAAAGTGGGACCCTATTCCGCGAATGGCCGCGTCACGTTGGCCGATGGCCAAGAGGTGCGCTTCAACACCGTGGGAGATGGGCTCGATTCGGCGGGCGCCATGAATCTCCGCGCCGGCGTGATGTGGCCGGGCTTCAAGGTCGGCTCCACCACGACGCGCCCACGCGCCGAAGTCATCCTCAAGGCGCAGATGCAGCGTCCGCTCGGCCAAGCCGGCCTCGACGTGCAGAACCTGACCGCAGATATCCGGTCCTTCGAACTCAGCGTGCTCGCCAAAGACGATAGCCCGCTGGCGGCCGGCACGATGGGCTTCGAGCTCCGGGGCCAGCATGAACCCACCAAGCCGCTCGCGCTCACAGGACAAGTCCGGGATGCCGGCGGCCGCCCCGCCCTCAAGTTCAGCGGTACCGCCGACCAAGGCACGCTGGCGCTGGAAGCCAACCTCGAGGTCGACCCCGCCCGCTTCGGCGTCCTCAGCGCAAGCCTGCCGGATTGCCAATTGGCAGGCCTCGTGAAGGTCCAAACCACCCCCTTGGCCGGCACCTGGGCCGTCCAAACGGATGTGAAGGCGACGTGGACCGACCTCTCGAAATTCGCGAAATCGATCCCGCGGAACACGTCCTCTGTTTGGACCATCAAGGCGCAGGCGCGCAACGCCGCGGATGGGCTCGACGTCGAACAGCTCGATGTCTCTGGCAACGGCATCTCGGTGGTGCTCGCCAAGCCCTTGCACCTCGTCGGCGCGAAGCTCCCGGAGGAAGCCTCGCTCACCTTGACGGCCCGCGACGCCAACCTCGTTTCGCTCACGCCTTTCCTGGCGATGGCCAACCTGACCGCCACCGCGGGCCGCTGGACCGGCGAAGCGGAACTGGCCCTGGTCAAAGGCGAGCCGACCATCACCACGGTTAAAACGCATGCCTTCGCCGGCTTGACGCTCGAACGCGACGGCAAAGTCTTGCTCAAGGAAGTGGACGCGCAACTCCCGCTCCGCTCCGAAGGCGGCGCGATCTTCATCGCCCCGTTCTCACTCAGTTCCGCCGCCGGCCAAATCGCCGCCGGGGATGCCGTCGTCCGTCCGGGCAAGGACGGCGCGTGGTCGGTCACGGCCAACGCCCAGGTCGGCATCGCCGAACTGGCGGAACAACCAGGCTGGGAAGACCTGCCGAAGGACAAGCTCGCCGGGATCCGCGTCTTCGCGAAGACCGCCGTGGGCGCCGACGCCGGCAAGGCTCCGGCCCTCACCGCGCTGGAAGCCCGCATTACCCGTGGTGGCGAGAACCTGCTCAGCCTCAAGCTGCGGCAGGCCTTCCCCTTCTCCGGCGAGAAACCCGTGGGCGTGCTCGTCGAAGCCAGCGCCACGAAGCTGCCCTTGGAGTCCCTCGCCGCGTTGGTGCCTGGGCTCAAGCTCTCGGGCAACCTCGACCGCGCCGACGTCGTCGTCGGCTTCAAATCCGGCGGGCTGTTCATCCGCACCGAAGGTGCCCCGGTGGCCTTCGTCGACACCAGCGTGAGCTGGCGCGGCAAGCTTTGGGTCAGCCACTGCGACCTTGCGGCCGGCCTCGACCTGAGCTTCGGCGATAAGACCAGCGTGCTGACCTTCAACCAAGCGAAGCTGGCGAACCGCGGACGCGTGCTCGCGACCGGCGACCTCTCATGGGGCATGGGCGACGCGCCCACCACGATGCGCCTGCAAGGGAATCTGGGCGCGATGGCCGAACAGCCTTTCGCCGAGGCCCTCAACGTCATCACGACCGGCACCTACGCGGCCACCGCGACGATGGCGCCGACCGGCGAGATCAAAGCGACGCTCAACCTCAAGGAACTCGCGTTCAAGGAGCGCGAAGGTAAGGTCAAAGCCGTCGCCTTCAGCGGCTCCTACACGCCCAACGCCCAAGGGCTCGAGGCTGCTGGCCGCGTCCGCATCGAGGCCGACGGCGTCTCCGAGGGCCAACTCCTCGTCAAGCAAGTCAAGCACGGCGAGCGCACCGAGTGGAAGGTCTTGGCCGAATTCCCCAACGTGGCCGGCG
>RFQN01000091.1 GCA_009924965.1 Verrucomicrobiota bacterium | reverse complement strand
GCTCAAGGGCGACGCCAAGCGCGGTGCGGCCGCCATCGCGGTCTGCTACACCTGCCACCGCATCGGCGAGCAGGGCATCGAGTATGGCCCCAACCTCACGACCTTCGGCCGTCAGCAGTCGGCCGAGACGATCATCCAGGCCATCGCCCAGCCTTCTGCGTCGATCTCCCATGGCTACGAAGGCTCGCGCCTCGTGACCAAGGATGGGCTCGTCATCACCGGCATGATCCTCACCCAGGGCGACCCCACGATGATCAAGTGCGTCGGCGGCGCCATCCAGACCGTCCCGGCGGACCGCATCAAGTCCGTCGAGAAGCTGGAGAAGTCGCTGATGTACACGCCCGCCATGCTCGGCTTGACCGACCAAGGCGTGGCCGACCTCGTCGCCTACCTGAAGAGCCTCTAAACACTAGAGTGCTTTTATAACTCCCGCCGCGGAAGGGGTGTCCTATCGGACTTGCCCCGCCCGCGGCGGGCCTGTTTAGTGGCGGCATGTTCCGACTGATGCTTGTGTTAGGCGTGCTCCCTTGGGTGGCCGTGGCGGCGGGCGATCCGGGCCCTTCGCCCGCGCCGATCCCCGGTTATCATGAAGCCATGTCCGGCGACCGGGAGGCGCAGGAGCGCGTCGGGTTGTACTACATGCAGATGTACGCCAAGAGCGGGATCCACCTGCACTTCGAGGATGCGCTCGGTTGGTTCCGCAAGTCCGCCCGCCAAGGCTATTACGTGGCGATGAACGACCTCATCCGGGCTCGTCTGGACGGCAAGCCCGAGGACCGCGACGTCCCCGAAGCGCACGAATGGTTGCAGCGCCTGCACGAGCATGCCCGGGTCGAGACCGGTTACGCGGGTCGCTTGGCCTTGCTCCATGCGTCGGGCGAACTCGGGGCGGTCGACAAACCCAAGGCTTATTTCTACTGCCTCATCCAGCGCATGACGGGGTTGGTGCCATACGAGGTCGGCAAGCTGCAGGCGCGCTTGAAGACCGAACTCAAGCCCGAGCAGGTTGCCCAGGCGGAGAAGGACGCCTACGATTGGTGGGAAGACCGCAACAAGCCGGCCAAGCCCGTGGTCGGCGCTCCGTCCCGAGGCGAGGGCAAGAAAGAAGGCGAGACCAAGAAGGATGGTGATGGCTCGCGGAACGACGGCCCTGTCGATACATCGGAGAAGGCCCAGGAGCTCGCCACCAAGAATCGCCAGGAGAACGAGCGTCGCGTGAAGCCGCTCGGTAAGGAGAACAAGTACATCCTGCCGGGCGTGGACGACCTCGAGAAGCGCAAGAAGTAAGCCTCGGGTGTTGCCACGGCGGATGGGAGGGCTTTGCTCGGCGCATCCCTATGCGCTCCGCCTTGCGTCTCAGTCTGTGCCTGCTCCTGGCCATTCCTTTGGCCTTTGCCCAAGCCGCCAAGAAGGCGCCGGCGAAGTCCGCCGCCAAAGAGCCAGCGGAGGCCACAGGCCGTTGGGTCTTCGGCACCATCGGCGTCGACCGCAAGCCCGACGGCACCGCCGAGCACACCGCGCTCAAGGGTCTGGCCTTGCGCTTGGGTGAGGATGGTAAGCATGCCCTCGCTTACGACACGGAGCTGGCCCGCGTGGTCGGCGGTTGGTCCGGCAAGTTCGTCACGGAGATGAACCTGATGTCCCGCGGCGAATACCCCTCGGCGCTCGGCAGCGTGTATTTCTCGACCGACGACGACCTCGCCGGGCTCATGGTCGGTGAGAACGCGGCCAAGCTGTCTGTCCGCAAAGGCTATGGCCACTTAGGGGTCGGCCATTACCGCCTCGCGAACTTCCAGCCGAAGGGCGATGGCGTCCTCACCTTCGCCGTCCCCGGTACGGCCGATCGCGTGAGCGAGGCTCCGCGGGTGGTCGATTCGAACGAAGCGCAGGTCATCGTGCGCGCGCTCTCGGCCGAGACGGCCACGGGCGTGACGGTCCTCTTGGGGCGCACGAAGGACACCGACCGCATCGGCGTGCGTGGCCCGGGCCGACGTGAAGTCATCGACGGTTGGGAGGTCTATCGCATCCCCGCTGGCAAGCAGCAGGTCGAGATCGCTTACGCCCCGGTGGGCGCGGCCCGTCCGACGGGCTGGCCGGAAGAGACCGGCGCTAAGGCCTTTGTGGATTTCTCCACGAAGAAGGTCGTCGTCAAAGGCGAGCTCTCGACGAAGGCCGGCGAGCCTTATGTCACGGACCGCATCAAACTGCCGGAGGATAACGCTTGGAAGGCGCCGATGTATGTGAGCGGCGTCGATTTCTTCGACGATGGCCGCGTGGCCATCTGCACCTTCCATGGCGACGTTTGGATCGGTTCGGGCTTGGACGCCAAACTCGAGCAGGTGACGTGGGAGCGGTTTGCCACCGGGTTGTATCATCCGCTGGGCCTGAAGGTCGTGAACGGCGCGGTCCACGTGACCTGCCGTGATGGCCTCTGGAAACTCCTGCCCGGTGCCTCCGGTCAAGGCAGCGCCCAGACCTATGCTGTCTTCAACTCCGACCTCCAGGTCACCAAGAACTTCCATGAGTTCGTCTTCGACCTGCAGGCGGATGCTGCGGGTAACCTTTACTTCGCCAAGGCTGGTCCCGTGAAGAAAGGTGGCCGCGGCTTCGACAACCTCTGCGACCATCACGGCTCGCTTTTCAAGGTCGATGCGACTGGCCAGAGCCTATCGGTCGTCGCCACCGGCTTCCGCGCGCCCAACGGCTTGGGCCTCAGCCCGACTGGCCAGCTGACCAGCGGGGACAACGAAGGCACTTGGACGCCGGTCTGCCGCTTGAACTGGATCAAGCAAGGGGGCTTCTATGGCGTGCCGCCCTTGGCGCATCGCGCCACCGAGCCGACCGACTATGACCGTCCGCTGTGCTGGATGCCGAAGGACGTCGACAACTCCAGCGGTGGCCAGGTGTGGGTCACTTCCGAGCAATGGGGCCCGTGGAAAGGCCGTCTGCTGCACCTCAGCTACGGCACCTGTTCCTTGTTTGGCGTCCTGCCGCAAGAGGTCTCCTTCCGGGGTCAGCCGCAGATGCAGGGTGGTCTGACTCGGTTCAACGTGAACTTTGACAGCGGCGCCATGCGGGCGCGCTTCAACCCCAAGGACGGCCAGCTCTATGTGGTCGGCCTCCGCGGTTGGCAGACCACGGCCGTCCGCAATGGTTGCCTGCAGCGCGTGCGCTACACCGGCGAGAAGGTGCGCACCCCAATCGACCTCAAAGTCGCGCAGGGCAGGGTGGAGCTGACCTTCGGCGAGCCCTTGGACGCCGCCGTCGCCAAGGACCTAGGCAGCTGGAACCTCGAAATCTGGAACTACCTCTGGTCGGCCGCCTACGGTTCGCCCGATGTCTCGACTAGGCAGAAGTCGATCGGCGCGGTGGAATTGGGCAAGGACGGCGCGCCCGAGTACAGCAAGGAGCAGATGGCCCAGGCGAACCATGACCTCTTGAAGGTTGCTCGCGTCGACCTCTCTGCCGATCGACGCACCGCGATTCTGCACGTTGCCGACCTCGTGCCCTGCATGCAGATGTCGCTCAAGTACAACCTGCGCAGCGCCGACGGCGCCGATCTCACGGGGCGCGTCGTCAACACCATCCACGCTTTGCCGGCCAGCCAGTAGGACTCAGTTTCGGGTTGAGCGGATCACCCCCTTGGCTTCGATGGCGTGACTATGTCCGAAGCCAAGAAGCCTGAAGCCACGCCTGCCGCCCCTGCACCCGACGCCTGGACCAAGTGGGTGGCGCTTTCTACCACCTTGCTCGCCGTCGCGGCGGCCTTCTCGACCCTCAAGGGCGGGAGCTTCTCGACCCAGACGCAGCTGGCGACCGTGTCGGCTTCCAACAAGTGGTCCTACTTCCAGTCCAAGAGCCTGAAGCAGACGGCCCGCGAGACCGAGCGTGAGATCATCACGGTCGTCGCCGCTGGCGCCGCCAACCCTGAGGCCAAGGCCGTCGCGTTGGCCTCGGTCGCCAAGATCGAGAAGGAGATCAAGCGCTACGACGAGGAGAAGGCCGCCATCAAGCTCGAGGCCGAGACCCTGGATGCCAAGGCCAGCTATAACCAAGCCCGTGGCGGTAATTTCGGCATGGCCGTCATGTTCCTGCAGATCGCCATCATGCTCTCGGCCATCGCCGCCTTGATGAAGAAGAAGTCCTTCTGGCTGATCGGGCTCGTCACCGGTGCGGTCGGCGTCGGCTACCTCACCTATGCGTGGGCGCTGTATCCTGAGTTTGCGCCGCCGGCCGCCAAGGTCGCCGTGACCAGCAAGTAAGGCCTTAGCGGTAATCCGCCACGGGCTTGGGTTTCACCCCGATCTTCGCGTAGTCGAAGCCGGTCGCCAGCGGCTCATAGGTGCCGACTAGGTCGACCGAACTCTTAGGGCTGATGGCCGTCTCGAGGCCCATGCCCCAGTAGGCGGCGTTGATGACTAGACGTCGCAGCCCAGGGTTCCGGAAGTCATCCCCGCTGCCCATGGTCGATTGGAAGACCCGGGCGTCTTTGCCGGTGCTCGTGCGCCAGGTCTTGAACCATGCGACCGGCAAGGGCTCGAGCTTGGGGTTGGGCGCGTCGTCGGGCTTGCGTCCCAGCAGGGGCTGACCCCAGACGAGGGCGGTGCAGCCGGCGGGGAGGCTGCCGCCTTCCTTGTAGGTGCGGTACACGTCGGAGTTGCCCCAGATGTCGGTCACACCGGTGAGGATGGGGTGGTCTTTGAGCGCTTCGACAATCAGGCCGCGCGTCGAGTCAGCGTGGTAACGCCCATGGTGTCCGCGGAAGGTTCCGCCGAGCACGTCCTCGCCCCAGTTCACCTGCTTGCCGTCAATCTTGTAGGGCAGCGGCGCGTGGAAGCCGTGGTTGGCCGTGCGCAACGCGATGAAGGGCTTGCCGGAGTCGATGTAGCGCACGATCTGCTCGCGCTCCGCCAGCGGCAGCGTGAGCAGGCGGCAGAAGAAGATGACCTGATCGGCGTTCGCCAGGTGCTCGAGTCCGGGGATATGGTGCGACTTGAATTCCTTCTCTTTGCCTTTTTCGGGGTAGACGGGCATCCGAGGGTCGACCAAGCCGTTTTCGTCGACGGCGAAGAGGACCGTGCAGTCGAACCCGTGATGGGTGCTGAGGATCTTTGCGAGCATCGGCATCGACTGCTCGCTCCGGTATTCCTGGTCGGCGGCGATGAGCACGATGCGCTTGCCCTTGCCGGGGCCTTCGCCGCCTGGGTAATCCAGCCAGAGCGGGCTGGCGGAAGGCGTGGTCTGGGCTAGGCCGCTGAGGCAGCAGAGGAGGGCAAGCAAGGGGCGGAGCATGGGGAGTGAGGCGGGCCGGCAGCCGACGGAAGGGGTGTTCCGTAGCTTTCTTGAGGTGAAGTAGGCTGTTCCGGTACCTGAGGGGAGTCAATGGCCCGACCACGTGTTTTCCCACAACCTTTCCCCACGCATGGGGTTTTATGATGCAACCACCCCCATGAAGAACATCCTGCCCCTGCTCCTCGCCGCTGCCCTTGGTTCCGCCGCTACTTATTTCATCATGGACGCCAAGCAGTCCGCTGCGGCGCCTACCCCGGCAGCGAAGGGCGCTGCGCGCGTCGCGGGCGGCAACGCCCCGACCGACCCGCAAGCCGCCGCTCCGGCGGCCGATGGCCAGCGCAAGACGCAGGTCGGCCGTACCGGCGGTAAGGGCAACGGCTTCCTGCCCGAGGAGATCCCAGGCGTCAGCCCCGAGCAGCTCACCAAGTGCCGCGCGGCCTTGATGAAGACTTTCCGCGACGAAAACGTCCGCGCCGCCTTCAACAAGGTCCGCGAGATCCGCAAGGAGCTCGAAACGGCCGAGGAAGCGGAGAAGAAGAACATCGAAGCCGACATCGCCGAGGCCAACAAGGAAGTCCGTAAGGCCCAGAAGGCCGCCATCACGGCCGCCGACCCGGACGTCACCGATGACACCGTCGACAAGGTGC
>RFQN01000010.1 GCA_009924965.1 Verrucomicrobiota bacterium | reverse complement strand
GGCGGTGGAGGAAGTCGGCCCACGCCTGCATCGTCGCGCACCACGGGGCGGGGGCTTTGCAGGCCGAGAGCGTGAAGGCGAAATCGGCCGCGGACTGCGCATCATCGCGGAGGGACAGGCATTCGGCGGCGCGCTCAGGTAGGTTATGCGCTTCGTCGACGATCAGCACCGTGTCGCTGTCGTTCCAGCCCGGCACCGTCTCAAGCGCGGACCGGTTACGCGGCGAGAAGACGTAATTGTAGTCGCAGATGACCACTTCCGCGTGTCCGAGCATCGCCTTGGTGATGTCCCAGGGCGGGACGCCGGCGAGGCGGCCCAACTCGCGGATGCGCCGTAGCTCGGCGCCGTCGGCCAGCAGGGCTTGGGGGTCGATGGCTGCGCGCGCCCAGTTGCGGCGGATCTCCTCGGGGTCGTCGGACAGCCCGTCGATTTCGTGTTCGGACCGCGGCCGCAGGACGAGGGCGCGGAGTTCGCCGGGCTTGGCGAGGCGCCGCAGTTCGGCGAGGACCTGGATTTGGCCGGTGCCTTTGCCCGTGAGGTAGAGCAGGCGACCGGCGCGGCCGCTGCGCAGCAGCGAGAGCCCATGCCGCAAGGCCGCGGAGGTCTTGCCGAAGCCTGTCGGGGCGACCATCAGGCGGATCGGCGATTCCATGATCGCCTGGTCGAGGTCTGCGCAGGCCTGCAGCCATTCGGGTCGAGGTTCCTTGAAGGGAATCCGATCGGGCAGGTTGAGCAGGCGCGCATGGCTGGCGCGGCGGTTTTCCGCATGGGCGGCCAGCGTCTCCGCTTGCTGCAGCAGGTCTGCTTCGGCGGTGTCGGGCAAGGCCAGCGTCTGCTTGGAGCCATCGGTCGGGTCGACGAAGACGAGTTCTCCGACGATTTCGCCGGCGCCGGGACGGAGGCGGGCCGCATGGCAGTAGGCGCCCAGCTGCAGGAAATGGTGCGGGTAGCGGCCGTGGAGGAATTCCGGTCGGCGGGGCAGGGAGACGGAGACCGTCTTGATTTCGCGGATGTGGACCTTGCTGCCGTCCTCGCGCCACTGGTCGGTGCGGCCTGTGATGGAGACCGTCCAGCCGAGCACGACAATCTCGCAGGTCACCGGCTGTTCGAACGTCCAGCCCGCGCCTTCGGCTTCGGCCTGCTTGCGCATCGTCTCATGCCATTGCCGGCCGGCCTCGGCGCGCCAAGGTGAGCCGCCGGCGCCGGCCCCGGGACCAGGGCGGAACGTGGCGAATTCCTGGGCGCTCACTTCGATGCGCCGCGCTTTCACGTCGATGCGCATCAGGGCAGGACGAAATGGATCTCGCCGGCCGCCCAGCGTTCCAGGTCGGTCGCGAGCTTGGCGACGGTTTCCTCGTCGGTCGTCTGGGCGTCGAGCGGTTGCGTCAGGATGGCCGCGGCGGCGTCCCGGCGGCCGCCGAGGTGGGCCAGCCAGTGTTCGGATACTGGCCAGCCGCCGTCCTTGATCATCAGCCACAGCCCTTTGAAATAGGCGCAATCGGCGCGGGGGCGCTCGGCCATCGCGGTGAAGGTCTCTTGGGCGATCCGGTAGCAGACTTGGGCGGATTCCGGCGGCGGCGGGTTGCGCCGGATCATGGCCGCGAAGCGGCAGGCCCGTTCCAAGGTGCGGTGGCTGCGGGCGATGCCGGTGCGGCGGGTGAGCAGGCGGTAATCGCGGGCGAAGCGCGTGCCGCCGTCCTTGGCCCGCTCGAGCGTCACCTCGCATTCGTCGAAAAGGTCGGGCGGCGTTGCGCCCTTGGCGCGTGATAAGCGGATGAGGCAGCGCTCCAGGCCTTGCTCGGGCTCCAGCAACGTGAGCAGCAGGTGCGACTCCCCGGAAGGGTCGCGCCCGAGCACCAAGCAGCGGAGGGAGGCCGACGACATCGCGGCCTAGGACTTGTCTTCGGACTTCGGGATGACCGCGCCAAAGCTCATGAGCAGGCCGATCGCTTCGGGCACCGTCAGCTTGGTCTCGCGGATCTCGTTGACCGGCACCTGCAGGATGAAGCCCGACGTCGGGGCCGGCGCGGCCGGGATGAAGACGTTGACGACCTCTTGGCCGATGGCCTCGGAGAAGGCCTTGGGCTGCTCATGCGTGACGAAGGCGATGCTCCAGCAATGCGCGCGCGGGTATTGGACGAGGACCACGCGGCGGAAGGTGTCCTTGTTGCGTCCGCTCAGCGCGTCGACCATCTGGCGGATGGAGTTGTAGAGCGCGCCGAGGCCGGGCATGCGTTCGACGAGGCTGGCGAACCAGCGTTGGAGCAGCTTGCCGAAGAGGCGCTTCGAGAGGAAGCCCAGGACGGTCAGGATCACGGCCATCACGAGGGCCGACGCCAGCACGAGCAGGGCGTGGTTCAGCCCCGTCTTGAAGTCCGGCATGACTTCCTTGTTCGGGAAGAACAGGGGGAAGACCGCCTGGAAAATCGACTCCACGGGCGAGGCGATCAGACCGATGAGGAAGGAGATGACGTAGAGCGTCAGGCCGAGGGGCAGGACGAGGAACATCCCCGTCAGGAAGTTATGGCCGAGGCGTGAGCCGAAGGAGCTGTTTTCCGGTGTTTCGGTCATGCCCCCAAGAAAGCCCCTTTTTCCCGGCTGGCAAGGGTGCACCCAAGAAGCCCGGCGGCTTGCGTATTCACCGGGGCTTTTCATACTGACGGGCATGAAGTGGCCCCTCTTCCTCATCCTCATGGCATCCCTCTTTCCCTCTTTTGCGCAAGGTGTCGAAGACGCCTACCCACGGACCGCTCCCGGTGAGCTGGAGGTCAAGTCCCTGCCCGCGGCCCGGCTGATGCTGGCCGAGTCCCCGCAGGGCTATTTCTCGGCGAACAACAACCTCTTCGGGAAACTCTTCCGTTACATCAGCCAGAACAAGATCCCGATGACTGCCCCTGTGGAGGCCCGCCTCCAGCCCGGCGTGATGGCCTTCTACATGGACGCTGGGTCCGCCAAGCGCGTCGACCTGTTGCCGGGTAAAGAAGTGCAGCTGCAGGACGTCCCCGTGCGACAGGTCGCCGCCATCGGCATCCGCGGGTCGTATAGCCAGGAAAACTTCCGGGAGGCCGAGGAGAAACTGCGTGCGTGGGTCAAGGAGCGCCCGGAGCTCGAGGTGATCGGCGAAGCCTACGGCGTCTATTGGAATAGCCCCTTCGTGCCGTTCTTCCTCAAGCAGTCGGAAGTGCACCTTCCGGTGCGCGAGAAGCCGAAGGCGGTCAAGTAAGCCGACCGCTTACTTCCAGACCAACGTCCACTCCACCTTGGCGGCGGAGTCGTCGACGGTCAGGCGCGTCGAGCCGCTCTTGATGGCATCGAGGAGTTCTTTGCTTTTCCAGCGCGGCTGCTTGGCGGCCAGTGTCTGCGCGGCCAGCAGGCCTTGGAGTCGTTCCCATTCGCGCGCGGATTCGGGCGCGCCGGTGACGCCGACCTTGGCGACGTTGAATTCCTTGGCGGTCCAGCCGGGCTTAGTGGCCTGCACGCCATCCTTCGCAAGTTGTAGCTGGGCGGCGAGGAGCTCGGACGGTTTCGGGAGCGCCTTCGCGTCCTTGGGGTCGAGGCCGAAGAGCAGGGTGCCTTCGCCTTTGATCGTCACGAACGTTCCGTTGACGGTCTTGGCCTTGGAGAGCGCGCCGAAGCCGCCGCGGTTGGAGCCGAGTTGACGTTGCGAAAAGTTGGCCACGAAGTCTTGGAAGCGGTCCGGCGGCATCAGCACGATGAGCTCGCCACCGGTTTCGTCCTTATCGTTGCCGCTGAGGATCTTGACGGCCGCCGCGGGCGCATCGCCGCTGACGAGGCCTGGTTCACCGACCTCGAGGGCGTTGGTCTTGACCGCTTTGCCTTCGAAGGAGGCGGCCGCGGCGCGCCATGAATCGGCGGCCATGGCATCGCCTTTCTTGGCGGTGGGCCGCGGTGCGGCGAGGGCGCTGAGGGCGGCGCAGAGGGCGCAGAGGAGGAAGGGGGTGCGCATCGTCTTTAGACCCAGTTGCGTTGGCGCCAGGCGAGGCCTGCGGAGATTTCGCGGGCGAGTTCGGGCCCGCGGAAGACCAGTCCCGAGTAGACCTGCACGAGGCAGGCGCCTTCGTCCATGAAGCGGCCGGCGTCGGCCGCGCAGGTGATGCCGCCGCAACCGATGACCGGGATGCGGCCTTGGCTGGTCTTGGTGAGGAAACGCACGACCTGCAGGGAGCGTTCCAGCAACGGCGCGCCGCTGAGTCCGCCCTTGGTCGAGCACTCCTCGGTGCCAGGTGGGCGCGTGATGGTGGTGTTCGTTGCGATGATGCCGGCGAAGCCGACTTCACCCACGACGGAGACGATGTCCTCGAGCTGGTGCGGGTTGAGGTCGGGCGCGACCTTGAGCAACAGCGGCACGGGGCCACCGGGCGTCGAACGGTTCTCGCGGGCGAGGGCCGAGAGCAGGCTCACCAGCGGGGCGCGGTCTTGGAGCGCGCGCAGGCCGGGCGTGTTGGGGCTGCTGATGTTGACGACGAGATAGTCGGCCAACGGGGCGAGGAGCTTGAAGGAATGCAGGTAGTCGCCTTGGGCTTCTTCGAGCGGCGTGACCTTCGACTTGCCGATGTTGATGCCCAGAGGGTGGACGCGCTGGCCGCGGCCGGGTTGGCGCAGCAGGCGTTCGCGGAGGGCGGCGGAGCCGGCGTTCGGGAAACCGTAGGCGTTGACCACCGCCTTGAGGGCCGGGTAGCGGAAGACGCGCGGGCGTTCGTTGCCGGCTTGGGCGTGTTGGGTGACCGTGCCGACTTCGACGTGGCCAAAGCCGAGGGCGGCGGCGCCGCGCCAACCTAGGCCGTCCTTATCGAAGCCCGCGGCCAAGCCGATGTGGTTCGGGAACTTCAGGCCAAAGGCTTCGATGGGCTTGCCGCCCTTGGGGGTCAGGCCCCGTTCCAGGCACCAACGCAGGGGTGGGATCGCGCCCACCAGCCCCATGCCGCGGAGGCCGACTTGGTGGGCCGTTTCGGGGTCCATGGCGTAGAGCGCCTTGGCTGCCACTTGCTCGTACAGGAAAGACATGCCCGTCAGTTAAGGGAGGAAAACGCGGAAGGAAAGCGGAGAAGGCGACCTCAGGGGTGTTTGGGGGAAAGGACTGGCTCGACCCCTCTTGACTCCCCGCCAGACTTGGGCAAACCAACCACCCCATGGCCGCTACGACTTCCAAGCTCCTTTGGTGCACCGTCCGTTTCAACAAAGACAAGGGGACCTGGTGGGTGAAGGAAAACTCCGACCCCAAGCACTACGAGCCCGACGGCCTCGGCATCCTCGACCCCTTCCAGTTCCCGTGGGTCCTGGACATGATGGACCCACTGCGCGAGTACGGTTTGTCCAACGAGATCCTCGAGGCCGCCTTCGTGCCATTCCAGGTCCACTCCGTGGAGAAGGACGAAACCGTCCGCCTCGCCCGCGTGGCCGAGCACATCCTCGACTCCGAAGAGCAGCTCTTCGCCCTGCCGAACGTCAAGGACGGCGACAAGGGTTCCTACGCCGATTTCCTCGAGCACATCATGCGCCTGCGTGTGAAGCTCATCAACGACACCATCAAGCTGGAGCAGAAGCTCACGGTGGAAGACGTGGATGAACAGCTCAGCGAGCTGCGCAACCAAGCCCTCATCGAAGGCCGCGATATCCATCCTTTCGAGGAGATCACCGACATCCTGGAGTTCGTCCCGCAAGGCCACGAAGTCCCGGGCGAAGATGACGACGACGACAAGCCGGCGCGCGCCGCCTCCGCGGCGGAAGAGATTTCCGACCTGCCGGAAGTCGAAGACGACGAGAAGCTCGACAAGGAGCTCAAGTGGGACGACGACGAAGCCCCGGAAGAAGCCGAAGGCGAAGAGGGCGAAGGCCCGGCCGGCGGTGCCAGCGGCGGCCGTCGACGCTAAGCAGAGGGTTTACTTGACCGGCGCCGGGGTTTCCTTGGCGGTTTCCGGGACAGGCGCCACTTCCTTCGGGACGGCCGTCTTGCTGCCCTTGGTGCTGCCTTGGGATTCGAACAGCCAGAGGCGGCGGGAAGCCATGTCCACCGCGATCGGATGCGCGCGCAGGAAATCGTCGCCTAGCAGGTTATGTTCCTGGTCGCGCAGGAACTCCACGCCCGTCAGCGGGGCACCGCCGATGCGCAGGGACTTGATCTGGCAAGTCTCGACGCGGGTCAGGTTGACGCCGCGCACGGAGGCCACGGGGACGTAGCCCTTGAAGATGGTCTTCCCCTTGAACTTCAGCGAGCTCATGTAGGACTTCGACGCGCCGGAATCGACGATCATCGGGACCTTCTGGCCTTCGACCTCGATGTTGACGCCGCAGTGCCCACCGCGGCTGAAGATGGATACCTCGTGCGCGGCCGACGTGTCAGGCGTCTTGCCGAGCGTCATCACCGCGTTGCTGAGGTCCATGTAGAACGGTTTCGCGAAGAGGATGTCCGCGCCGACCAGCCCGTCGAGGTCCATGCCGGTGAGCGGCATGATGGCCATATGGAAATCCTTCCAGACGGCGCCGCCGCCTTCGAGGGATTCGATGTAGCCGTAGCTGGTTTCGCCGCGGCCGTCGTTGCCCATGGTCGGCAAGGTGAACGCCACTTCGATGCCCGCCTTGCGCGCGCCGCCTTCGGTGAGGACGCCGTTGCCTTGGCAGCCGGTGTCGACGCCGAGGTTGAGCGTCACGCCGTTGACCTTCACGGTGACGACGGGGATCGACTTGATCCGGAGCTTGAAGGTCGCGATGCCGGAGGCCGGGAATTCGTCCTTGGGCTTCTTGACCTCCTGGGCCGAAAGGGCGGCGGTCAGGCAAAGGCCGAAGCAGGCAAGCAGGAGGCGCATGGTCAGAAGGGAGCGTGGCAACGGCACGGATTTGTCCGTCGCGGGGTGAGGTCAGTGTGAAGCCTTTTTAGGGCAGGTCGACACGGACTTGCAGATTTCGGCGCCTTAGGCGGCGTGGGCGATCCGCCGGCGGCGCCAAAGGTAGGTCAGGGCGAAGCACAGCCCGCCTAGGCCCACCGCCCAGTCGCCATGGCGGACCCAGAAGGTCGGTTCGCCCCGGTCGCGGCGGACTTGCGCGACCGCGCTTAAGGGCTGCCCGGGGAGGCCGGTCGGCTGGAGGATGCCGCGGTGGCTGATGACCCCGCTCCAACCGGCATTCCCGGCACGGGCGACGGGGAGGCCGGTGGCGGCGGCGATGAGCACGGAATGCGCGGTGTGTTGGGCGTCCCCGGCTTCGTGGCCATACCAGCCATCGTTGGTGACGACGACGAGCAGGTCCGCGCCGGCGAGCGCGTGTTCGCGGGCCAGTTCGGGGAAGACGTCTTCGTAGCAGACCAAGGGTCCGGCCAGGAAGGTGAAGCCACGACGGGACGTGAGCGGCAAGAGCGTGGCGCCTTCGCCGGCGACGCAATCTTCCGCGATGGGGACGACCTTGCGGAGCGGCAGCCAATCGGCCAGCGGGACGTATTCGCCGAAGGGAACCAGATGGCGTTTGGCGTAGGTCGGCTTGACGAGGCCTTCGGCGGTCACGGCCACGACGCTGTTCGCGTAACCGTCTTTGCGGGGTTCGATGGCGCCGATCAACAGCGGGCAGCCGGCCCCGGCGACGTTGCCGCGCAGGAAAGTCACATAGCCCGCGTTCTCCGTGGAAAGCGGCAAGGCGGCCTCGGGCCAGACCACGACGTCGGGTTTCTCCAATCCGGCCGCCACCGTGAGGTTGTTCAGCGCCTTGGCATGCTTGTCGAGTTTACCGCTATCCCATTTCTCCGTCGGGTCGAAGTCGGTACGCAGCCCGGCGATGCGGACTTCCTGGCGGGGCGTTTCCCGGGAGAGCTGCGTCAGCGTGCCGTAGAAGCCGGCGGCGATCACGGCGAGGCCGAGGTACAGTTCCGGGGTGAGGCGGCGCAGCCAACGCGTGGGCGTGACGGGCTCGAGGGCCTCGGCTGAGGCGCGGAGGGCGCGGAGGCGGAAGATCCAGCTAGCGAGCCCGAGGTTGATGAGGACGAGTCCGATGGAGAGGCCTGTCGGGCCGACCCAGGCGCAGAGCGTCAGCAAGACGCCGTTGCCTTGTTGGCTCGCGGCGAAGGGCAGCCAGCCGAAGCCGGTGAGCGCCGTCGTGCGGAGCCATTCCAGCAAGCCCCAGGCGCCCGCGAGGCCGAGCGTCGCGAGGAGACGCGCGGGCGCGCCGGCCTCGTGGCAGGCGGGGAAGATCCAGCGTAGCGCCAAGAGCCAGACGAACGGGTAGAGCGCGCAATAGGCCGTGAGCAGCACGAGCCCCAACCAGCCGAGCGGCGGGTAGATGTGGCGGAGCCAAGCAAGCAGCGCGATCCAGAGCACCCAGCTCGTCACGTAGGCCGCGCGCCGCCAGAGGCGCCACGCCGGCGCCGCCGCGGCGGCGAGCGTCGCAGGGATGAGCGCGAAGAACGCGACGAACGGATGACCGAACGGCGGGAAGCTGAAGAGAAGCAGGAACGCCGTCAGGCCCAATCCGCCCCAGCACAGCCAGGCGTCGGAGAAGAGCGGACCCGGACGGCGGTCGGTCATTCGGACAGCGTTTCGATCACGACCCAACCTTCATCGCGCACCATGGCTTCGGCTTTCTTCCACTTCAGGTCGAGGGTCTCCGCGCCCTTGCGGATGCGGACGACGGCGTTGCGGCCGATCTTGGCTTCGTTGCGGCGGAAAGGCTCCTGCTTCTGCTGCATGGTTTCCGGGGCAGCGGGCTTGGACGCCACGTCTTCGGGCGTGCCGGGTTCGGCCGGGCCGGTGGCGATCGCCTGGCCTTGGGCCGTGCGGAGGATCGCTTCGAGGGCTTCCATCGACGAGGCCGTGCGGAAGAGGCTGGAGCAGACGTCGGTGCGCAGCTGGCGCATCAGGTCGACGAAGGCACGATAGGCCTCGGTCTTGTACTCGTTGAGCGGGTCCTTCTGCGCGTAGCCGCGCAGGTTGACCGCGCGGCGGAGCTCTTCCATCTCCGTCAGGTGGTTCTGCCAATTGCGGTCGATCGAGCGCAGGAGCAGGTGGCGCTCGAGGTACTGGAGCATCTCGGGGGACTCGCTCCTTTCGCGGCTCTTCTGCAGCTCGGCGACCTTCTTGGTCACGCAGGCCGTGGCGAGGTCATGGTTGAGCGGCAGCAGCTCTTCGACCAGCAGGCGGATCGGGAACGTCGAGACGAACCAAGCCACGAAGGCTTCGGCACCGGCGCGGTCAGCGGCGTCATCCAGATCGGGGTAGGCCGTCTTCAGACGCTCTTCGATTTCTTCGCTGACGACGGCCAGCAGGTTGGCGCGGGTGTCCTCCTCGTGGAGGGTGCTGTTGCGCAGGCCGTAGACGATCTTGCGCTGCTGGTTGAGGACGTCGTCGAACTGCAGCAGGCGCTTGCGGATCGAGTAGTTCTGGCCCTCGACGCGTTTCTGGGCGGTGCCGATGGAGCGGTCGAGCAGCGGGTGTTCGAGCGGTTCGCCTTCCTTGAAGGACTTCTCCAGGAGCGACGAGATGATGCCGGCGTTGGAGAACAGGCGCATCAGGTCGTCCTCGAGGGCGACCAGGAAGCGGGAGTGGCCGGGGTCGCCTTGGCGCGAGCAGCGGCCGCGCAGCTGGCGGTCGACGCGGCGGGATTCATGGCGTTCGGTGCCGAGGACGTAGAGGCCGCCGAGTTCGCGGACGCCGTCGCCGAGGCGGATGTCCGTGCCGCGGCCGGCCATGTTGGTGGCGATGGTCACGGCGCCGCGCTGGCCGGCCAGGGCGACGATGTCGGCTTCCTGTTCGTGGTGCTTGGCGTTGAGTACCTTATGCGGGATGCGGGCGAGGGTCAGCATGCGGCTGAGCGTCTCGGAGGCTTCGACGGAGGCCGTGCCGACGAGCACGGGCTGCCCGCGCTTATGGGCTTCGGTCAGCTCCTTGATGACGAACTGGTACTTCTCGCGGCGCGTCTTGAAGACGATGTCGTTCGCGTCGGTGCGGATGCACGGCTGGTTGGTCGGGATGGTGACGACCGTCAGGTTGTAGATCTCGTTGAACTCGGTGGCTTCGGTCTCGGCGGTACCCGTCATGCCAGCCAGCTTCTCGTACATACGGAAGTAGTTCTGGATGGTGATGGTCGCGTAGGTCTTGTTCTCCTTCTCGAGGGCGACGCCTTCCTTGGCTTCGACGGCCTGGTGCAGGCCATCGCTCCAGCGGCGGCCGGCCATGATGCGCCCGGTGTTCTCGTCGACGATGAGGACCTTGCCCTCGTGCACGACGTAATGGCGGTCCTTTTCGTAGAGCGCGAACGCCTTGAGGAGCTGGCCGATGGCGTGGATGTCCTCGGAGACCTTGATGTAGGCGGCCTCGGCGGCGGCGCGGAATTCGGAGCGCTTCTCGGGCGTGAGGCTGGCGTCGTTGTCGAGCTCCACGAAATACGTGGGGAGGTCGGGCAGCACGAACGCGTCGGGCTCGCCGGGGCGGAGGGTGTCGCGGCCGAGCTGGGTGAGGTCGGATTCCTGGTTGCGTTCGCTGATGGCGAAGTAGAGGCGCTCCTTGAGGTGGTAGCGGCGGTCCTTTTCGACTTCGCTGGCGAGGATGCCTTCGTGCTTCTCGAGGAGCTTGCGCCAGCGGCCGTTCTCCATGAGGCGGGCGAAGGCCTTGTTGCGCGGCATCCCGTGGGCGGTGAGCCAGAGCTTGTCGAGGGTGTCGGCCGAAGGCTCCTTGTTGTCGGGGACGGCCTTGAGCTCGCTCTCGGCTTCGTTGACGAGGCGGGTGACGAGGCGGGTCTGCAGTTCGACGAGGGTCTTGACCTGCGGGACGAGGCGGAGGAAGGGCGGCTCGCGCTCTTCGGTGACCGGGCCGGAGATGATCAGCGGCGTGCGGGCCTCGTCGATGAGGATGGAGTCGATCTCATCGACGATGCAGAAGTAGTGTTCGCGCTGCACCTGCTCGCCGGCGCTGAGGGCCATGCCGTTGTCGCGCAGGTAATCGAAGCCGAATTCCGAGGCGGTGCCGTAGGTGATGTCGCAGGCGTAGGCCTGCTGGCGTTCCTCGCTGCCCATCTGGTTCTGGATGCAACCGACGGTCAGGCCGAGGTAGCGGAAGAGGTGGCCCATCCACTCGGAGTCGCGGCGGGCGAGGTAGTCATTGACCGTGACGAGCTGGCAGTTGCGGCCGGTGAGCGCGTTCAGGTAGAGGGGGAGGGTGGCGACGAGGGTCTTGCCTTCGCCGGTCGCCATCTCGGCGATCTTCTTCTGGTGGAGCGCGATCCCGCCAATGAGCTGGACGTCGAAGTGCACCATCTGCCAGGTCTGCTCATGGTCGCAGACGATCGCCTTGGTACCGCAGAGGCGGCGGGCGGCGTTCTTGACGACGGCAAAGGCTTCAGGGAGGAGGTCGTCAAGGGATTCGCCCTTCGCGAGGCGGGCCTTGAACTCGGCGGTCTTGTTGCGGAGGGTGGCCTCGGACAGGTTTTGGAACTGGAGTTCGAAGGCGTTGATCTTCTTCACCACGGGGGCGCACTTCCGGAGGAAGCTCCGGTTGTGGCTGCCGGCGAAAAGTTTGAGGATACTGAGGAGCATGGGTCCGGGCGCGAAAGTTAGCAGACAGGGGAGGGAAAGGCCGAGTCAAAGCCCAAAAACCGCAGAATCCAGCCCCGAAACAGTTGCCCAGACGATTAATCTCCACCGCCCGCGACGGGGTCAGGCACCAATAATGGGGTCTGACCCCAATGTGGGTGCCTGACCCCTTTATTGGGGTCTGACCCCGTCAGGTTCGGTGGGCCTGCGGCTCAGTTGTTCACGGCTGGCTTTTCCGCCTTGCCGTTGGCTTGGAGGCCTCAAGATGAAGCCATCCCCATGGCTGAAAACGTTATTATCCTCGGTACCGGCTGCGCCGGCCTCACTGCCGCCATCTACGCCGCCCGTGCCGGCCTGAGCCCGTTGGTGCTCGAAGGCGGCCAGCCTGGCGGCCAGTTGACCACGACTTCCGAGGTCGAAAATTTCCCGGGCTTCGTGCACGGCGTCGACGGCAATGAGCTCATCATGAACATGAAGGGCCAAGCCGAGCGTTTCGGCGCGCGCTTCGCCTGGGACCGCATCGACTCGGTCGATTTTTCCGGCCCGGTCAAGAAGCTGGTCGGCGGCGAAGCCACTTATGAGGCCAAGGCCGTGATCATCGCGACCGGTGCTTCCCCGCGCCTCCTGGGCATCCCCGGTGAGAAGGAATACTACGGCGGCAACGGCGTCACGACGTGCGCGACCTGCGACGGCGCGTTCTACCGCGACGTCCCGGTGGCGGTCGTGGGCGGTGGTGATTCCGCCTGTGAAGAGGCCCTGTTCCTCACCCGCTTCGCCTCCAAGGTCTACCTCGTGCACCGTCGCGACACCTTCCGTGCCTCCGAGATCATGGTCCAGCGCGTGAAGACCCACGCGAAGATCGAGCTCGTCCTCAACGTGACCCCTCAGCAGGTCGTCGGCGGCGCCGATGGCAAGGTCCACACCCTCCAGGTCGTCGAGAAGTCCGGCACCGTCCGCGAACTCGGCGTGAAGTGCGTCTTCGTCGCCATCGGCCACGTCCCCAATTCCAAGGCCTTCACCCCCGCGCTCGACGTCGATGAAGGCGGCTACTTCGTCGCCGGCGCCAACACCGTCAGCACCAAGGTCCCGGGCGTCTTCGTCGCTGGCGATTGCGCCGACCACGTCTATCGCCAGGCCATCACCGCGGCCGGCATGGGCTGCCGCGCGGCCATCGAAGCGGAACGCTGGCTCGCCGGCCACTGAGGGGCGCGAGAAGGGTCACGTGTCCCCTCGAAATAATCGCGACGCGATTATTTCGTCAGGATCTCCATCGCCGACTTCTTCTGCGGGATGAAGGGCAGCACGTGTTCCGTGTAGGGCACGACCACGTCGAGCAGGTAAGGGCCGTCGTGGGCGAGCATCTCGCGGATGGCGTCGCGGAGGTCTTCGCGCTTCATCACCTGGCGGGCCTTGATGCCGAAGCCATTGGCGATCTTCACGAAGTCAGGGTAGAGGCCGCCCGGGTTGTCGGGGCTGCCGATGTTGGACGCGTCGCCCAAGATGGTGTGGCCACGGACGCCGGCGTAGAAGCGGTCTTCCCATTGGACGACCATGCCGAGGTGCTGGTTGTTGAGGAGCAGGACCTTGGCGTTGATCTTCTCGATCTTCATGCACGCCAGTTCCTGGATGTTCATGAGGAAGGAGCCGTCGCCGTCGATGTCGATGACCTGCTTCTTGGGGCAAGCGACCTTGGCGCCGATGGCGGCCGGGAGGCCGAAGCCCATGGTGCCGGCGCCGAGCGAGCTGATGAACGTGCGCGGCTTGTTGAAGTGGTAGTACTGCGGGGCCCACATCTGGTGCTGGCCGACACCCGTGGCGACGATGGCGTCGCCCTTGGTTTCTTCGAAGAGGACCTGCACGGCTTCCTGCGGCAGGATGTGCTTGGAGCCCTTGCGGTCGTAGCTGAAGGGGAACGGGTGCTCCTGCTTCCAGCCGTTGATGGTCTCGTACCACTTCTTGAGGTCGGGCTTCTTGAAGCCCTTCTTCGTGAGCGCGGTGAGGCGGCTGAGCGCGTGCTTCACTTCCGAGTGGATCGGGTAGTGCGCGAACTTGTTCTTCTGGTGCTCCGAGCGGTCGATGTCGACGTGGACGATGGTGGCGTCCGGCGCGAACTTCTCGATGGCGCCGGTGATGCGGTCGTCGAAGCGGGCGCCGAGGGCGATGAGGAGGTCGCTCTTGCAGACGGCGAAGTTGCCGGCGACGGTGCCGTGCATGCCGTACCAGTAGAGGGACTGGGGATGGTCGGACGGGAAGGCGCCGAGGCCCATCAACGTGGAAGCGACGGGGATACCGGTGGCTTCAGCGAAGGCGAGGAGCTCGGCGTGGGCGTGGCCGGAGAGGATGCCGCCGCCGATGTAGAGCACGGGCTGCTTGGCCTTCTCGATGAGGCGGAGGACTTCGGCGAACTTCTCGTCCGGGGCCTTCGGCGGGACCTGCAGGCCGGGGATGTCGACGCCGTCGATGGACTTCGGGAAGACGGGTACCCACTCGTGCTGCTGGACGTCCTTCGGGATGTCGATGACGACGGGGCCCGGGCGGCCGGTGGTGGCGATCTTGAACGCCTTGTACATGATGCTCGGCAGCTCGTTGTAATCGAGGACGAGGAAGGAGTGCTTCACGATCGGCAGCGTCATGCCGTAGAAGTCGGTTTCCTGGAAGGCGGCGCGGCCGATGAACTGCTGGTAGACCTGGCCGGTGATGCAGATCAGCGGGATGCTGTCCATGTGCGCATCGGCGATGGCGGTGACGAGGTTCGTCGCGCCGGGGCCGGAGGTGGCCATGCAGACGCCAGGCTTGCCGGTGGCGCGGGCGTAGCCGTGCGCCATGAAGGCGCCGCCTTGTTCGTGACGCGGCAGGATGGTGCGGATCTTCTTGGAGCGCGTGAGGCCTTGGTGGAGCTCCATCGAAGCGCCGCCCGGGTAGGCGAAGATCGTGTCGACGCCGAGGTTCTCGAGGCAACGTACCATGACGTCGCAGCCGCGCATCTTGGCGCCGGTCTGTGCGGAGACGGCGGTCGGGGAGTTGGACGAGGATTGCTTGGCGGCGTTCTTTTTGGGCATGGTCTGTGGGGCGGCTCGAGACCGCAGGGAATGGGTTAGAAAAGGAGCGGGAGGGAAGGGGGCAAGTGTGAATAACCCGATTGGGCCTCTAGGGTGAAATTTAGTTCACCTTTTCGGCTGGGCCAGCTGCGGGGAGGCCTTGCAGGCCCTCGTCGACCGCCCTATGCCTCCCCCATGCGCCCCCTCTTCGCCCTGCTGGCCCTCTGCCTCGGCCTCGCCGCTGCTGAGCGTCGCCCCAACGTCATGGTCATCTTGGTCGACGACATGGGGTACTCGGACCTCGGGTGCTACGGCGGCGAGATCGCCACCCCGAACCTGGACGGCCTGGCCGCCCACGGCCTCCGTTTCACCCAATTCTACAACACCGCCCGTTGCTGGCCTTCGCGCAGCGCGCTGCTCTCCGGCTACTATGCGCAGGAGATCCGCCGCGACACCGTGCCCGGCGTGAAGTCGGGCGCCCAAGGGACGCGCCCTGAGTGGGCGAAGCTGTTGCCCGAACGCCTGCGCGCGGCGGGCTACGCGTCCTACCACTCCGGCAAGTGGCACGTCGACGGGCTGCCGCTCAAGAACGGTTTCGACCGCTCCTACAGCCTCAACGACCACGATCGGCATTTCGCGCCGCGCCAGCATACGCTCGACGACCAGCCCCTGCCGCCGGTCGCCGCGGACGCCGGTTACTACTCGACGACGGCCACCGCGGACCACGCGCTCCGCTGCCTCCGCGAGCATGCCGCGCAGCATCCGTCCCAACCGTTCTTCTCCTTCGTCGCCTTCATCGCGCCGCACTTCCCGCTGCAGGCGCCGGCGGCCGACATCGCTCGCTACAAGAATGTTTATGATAAGGGTTGGGACGCCCTGCGCGTCGCCCGTCATGAGCGGCAAAAAGCCCTGGGCTTCCCCGTCCAGGCGCTCTCGCCCCTCGAGCCCGAGGTCGGCCCGCCGTACGCGTTCCCAAATGCCATTAAAGCCTTGGGCCCCAATGAGTTGAATCGCCCGCTCCCGTGGGCGGGTTTGACCCCGGAACAGCGGGCTTTCCAGGCCGCTAAGATGGCCGTCCACGCGGCCATGGTCGACCGCGTCGACCAAGAGGTCGGGCGTCTGCTCGAGCAGCTCAAGGCGATGTCCGCGCTCGACGACACGCTGATCCTGTTCCTGTCGGACAACGGCGCGAGCGCGGAGATGATGGTGCGCGGCGACGGCCATGATGCGACCTTGCCCGCGGGGTCGGACCATACGTTCCTCAGCCTCGGGCCTGGTTGGTCTTCGCTCAGCAACACGCCGTTCCGTCGGCACAAAACTTGGGTGCACGAAGGCGGCATCTCGACGCCGC
>RFQN01000090.1 GCA_009924965.1 Verrucomicrobiota bacterium | reverse complement strand
TTAGATGTCGATGGCGTCGTCCTGCTTGGGCTTCGCCTGGCCTTCCGCACCGGCCCCTTGCTGGACCGCGGGTGCCGTGGAATAGCTGATGAACCACGAACCCACGGAAATTGCCAAAGAAGCCAGCCAAGGTGCTCCCAACTGCAGACCCAGGAGGTTGCAGACCAGCTTCAGCATCAGGACGTTCGTCAGGTACAGCAGGCCAAAAGTGATCAACCCGGTCATGAGGACCTTCGGCAGACGCAGCACGATGAACAGCGGCAGCGACAGGAGGAGCAGCAGTACCAAGACGAACGGACGCACCAGCAGGTTCACCAAGCCCAACAGCAGAGCGATCCAGAAGATGTTCGCGTAAGAATCCTGGATATCAAGGTAACCCAACCGCACCGCGATCAGGATGCTGAGCGGCAAGGCGAAGAGCCGAGCGAGGGCCAGAAGGAAACGGAGTCCAGCGGACATGACGGCACATCATACCACAAGAAACCGCCCCGTCCAGCGTCAAGCGGACAGGCCAGCCCGCCGCGCGCTTCAGCGGGCGTGCCGGATGTCTTCGCCTGACAGGATGAAGATGACCTGTTCCGCGATGTTCTTCGAATGGTCGCCGATGCGCTCCAAAGCCTTGGAGATGAAGATCAGTTCGACGTGCGAAGCGGACACCTTGGCGGCGTCGCCCGAGCGGCCGAACAGGGCCTCGTAGTTCTTGCGGTTCAAGGCGTCGATCTCGGCGTCGCGTTCGAGTACCAAGCGGGCCTTGGCGAGGTCGCCTTCGATGAAGCTATCCAAAGCCAGGCGCAGGACCTCGCAGGCGATGATGCCTTCGGCCGGGACATGGAGTAGGTCCTTGAGCGGACCGCGTTCGGAGATGACCATGGCGCGCTTGGCGATGACCGAGGCCTCGTCGGCGATGCGTTCGAGGTCATGGCCGATGTCGCGGGCGGCCAGGAGCAGACGGACATCGCTGCCCATCGGGCCAAAGAGCGTCAGGTAGCGCATGATCTCGCGGTCGACGCGCTTTTCGAGGTCGTCGACACGGTCATCCATGCCGCGCACCTGAAGGGCCAGGGAGTCATCGCCCTGCTCCACCGCTTGGAGCACCATACGGGTCATGTCGAGGGAGCGCTCGCCCATGAGGATGAGGTCGTCGCGGAGCTGACGGAGCTCGTCGTGGAAGTGGCGTTGCATGTTCGTGTTATATTAGAAAGGGTGACGCAACTCAACCGAAACGGCCTGAGATGTAGGCCTCGGTCTGGGCCTGGGACGGGTTCATGAAGATCTTCTCGGTCGTGTCGTATTCGATCAGCTTGCCCAGGTAGAAGAAGGCGGTGCGGTCGGAGACGCGGGCGGCCTGCTGCATCGAGTGCGTCACGATGACGATGGTGAACTGCTCCTTCAACTCATGGATGAGCTCCTCGATCTTGCCGGTGGCGATCGGGTCAAGCGCCGAGCAAGGCTCGTCCATCAGCAGGATTTCCGGGCGGTTGGCGATGGCGCGGGCGATGCACAGACGCTGCATCTGACCGCCGGACAGGCCCAAAGCGCTGTCCTGCAGGCGGTCCTTGACCTCGTCCCAGAGCGCGGCCTTGCGGAGCGAGGTCTCACAGGCCTCATCGAGGATGGCGCGGTCGCGCACGCCCATCACGCGGAGGGCGTAGACGACGTTCTCGTAGATCGACTTCGGGAAGGGGTTGGACTTCTGGAAGACCATGCCGACGCGGCGGCGCAGGGAGATGACCTCCAGGCCGGGGTCGTAGATGGAACGGCCGTTGATGGTGATGTCACCCTCGTGGCGGATGCCGTCGACGAGGTCGTTCATGCGGTTGAGGTTGCGGAGCAGCGTGGACTTGCCGCAACCGGAAGGGCCGATGAAGGCCACCACGCGGCGCTCGGGAACGTCGAGCTTGATCGACTCGAGGGCCTTCTTCGCGCCGTAGTAGAAGTTGAAGTCGCGGATGCTGATGTAGTCCTGCCGGCCTTCCTTTTCGGTGGCGGGCCGGACCTGGATGCGGGAGGTGGTGGGGTTCATGGTGGCGGGCATGCGGACGTTTAAAGGTTAGAAGGAGGCGCCTTTGAAGCGGGCACGAAGGCGGTTGCGGATGGTGATCGCGCCGAGGTTGAGGCAGACGACCAGGATGATGAGCAGGAGCGTGGTCGCGAAGACCATCGGACGGGCGGCGTCGGAGTCCGGCGACTGGAAGCCCAAGTCGAAAATATGGAAGCCGAGGTGCATGAACTTGCGGTCTAGGTGCAGGAACGGGGCCAAGCCGTCGATCGGCAGGGTCGGGGCCAGCTTCACCACGCCCACCAGCATCAAGGGGGCGACTTCACCCGCGCCACGGGCCATCGCCAGGATGACCCCGGTCAGGATGCCGGGAGCCGAAGCGGGCAAGAGGATGTCGCGGATGGTCTGCCACTTGGAGGCGCCGGCGGCCAAAGAGGCCTCGCGCATGCCGCGCGGGACGGCCGAGAGCGCTTCCTCGGTGGCCACGATGACGACCGGCAAGGTCATCAGCGCCAAGGTCAACGAACACCACAGGAGACCACCCGTGCCCAAGACTGGCGTATTATTATTATACTTCAGTTGATCGGCGAAGAAGATCCGATCCAAGGAGCCGCCGAGGACGTAGACGAAGAAGCCGAGGCCGAACACGCCGAAGACAATCGAAGGCACGCCGGCCAGGTTGTTCACGCAGATGCGGACGGCGCGGAGAATCGGGCCATCCTTGGCGTACTCGCGCAGGTAGATTGCCGCGATCACGCCGAAGGGCGTCACCAGCAAGCTCATGAAGACCGTCATGACCAAGGTCCCGAAGATGGCTGGCATGAGCCCACCTTCCGTGTTGGCTTCTCGAGGCTCATCGAACAGGAACTCGCGCAGACGGCTACAGAGCAGGCCGACGCGGTCCCAGAAGGTCATGCGGTTCGGCTCCCAAGCGCGGACCAGGGAGGCGGCCGGCAGCGACAGCGCTCGGCCGGAGGCATCGCGGGCTTCCAGCTTCGCGGAGGAGATGCCCGCGGCCACCTGGTCGGCCGAAGCCTTCAGCTCGGCGAAACGGGCATCCAGCTTGGCCAGTCGATCGACGATGGCCTGGGTCGGTTCCCGACGGTCCTCGGCCCGGCGTTGGGCGATGCGCAAGGACTCCATCTCGGCGTTGACCTCACCGATTTGGCGACGGTTGATGTCGGCCAACTGCTCGCGGATTTCGGCAGCATGCACGAGCTCCGCCTGCAAGGCAGGGAAAAAGTTAGCGGCACCCGCTTCTAGACGCGCACCCTTGGAGTCCACCAAGGCCACGGGCACGACGAACGCCGGACCGTTCTCCATGCGTTCCAAGCCGAGAACCGAAGGGTCGAAGGATTCCTGCGCGACCTTCTTCTCGTCGACCCAGACATAGGAGTTTCCGTTCAGCTCCTTCAGGCCCACCTGATACTGACGTTCAAAGCGCGGGTCGGAAGCCGGCGAACCGGGGCGGATGCGGCGCTGCGCCAGTTGGCCGATATGCGTAGTGCCGTCGGCCAGCTTCACCGTCGGGACCTGCGGGGCCCAGAAGACGGAGAAACCGTTGACGAGGACGAGGCCGAGCAAGCCGACCACCATCACCAGACCGACGATGAGGCCTAGGCTCGTGAACCAAACCCAGGGTTCGCCCTTGGGGGTAGCGGAATCGGCAGGATGATGGGCCATGGCTTAGACGACTTTATAGCGCTCCCGGAGGCGTTGGCGGAGGACCTCCGCGAGGGTGTTGATGACGAAGGTCAGGAAGAAGAGGCAGCAGGCGCCCAAGAACAGCGCGCGGAAGTGGGTGTGGCCCACCGCAGCTTCCGGCAGCTCCACGGCGATGTTCGCGGAAAGCGTCCGCATGCCGCTGAACGGGTTCGCCTCCATCACCGGCGTGTTCCCGGTGGCCATGACCACGATCATCGTCTCACCGATGGCGCGGCCGAAGCCGATCATGATCGCCGAGACGATGCCCGAGATCGCGGTCGGCACCACCACGCGCCAGACGGTCTGCCAGCGGCTGGCGCCACAGGCCAACGAACCAGAGACCAGCGACGTGGGGACGTTGGACAAGGCGTCTTCCGCGATAGTGAACACGAGCGGGATGACCGCGAAGCCCATGACGAAACCGACGACCAAGGAGTTGCGGGAGTCATACGACAGGCCGCTCGTCTGGCGCCACCACTCACGGAAGTCGGCGACGTTCTGGCCCGAAGCGAGGTCCTTGACGGTGAAGCAGCTGGCCTCGATCCACGGCGCGGCGGACCAAGCCGCCCAGCCGGCGAGCACGAGGAAAGGCATGAGCCAAATGAACTCCCAGCCGGGACCGACGCGGCGACGCACCGGCTGCGGCAGCAGGGACCAAAGGTAGCCAGCGCACAACGCAGCGGGCGCCAACACCGCGATGACGCACATCAGATTCAGGAGGCTAGCGTCCACCAGCGGCGCCAACCACAGGCCAGCCAGGAAGCCGAGCACCACGGAGGGAAGCGAGGCCATGATCTCCATGGTCGGCTTGACGACCTTGCGCCACTCCGGGCGGAGGAACTGGGAGACGTAGACGGCCGCCAACAAGGCGATGGGCAGGGCAAACAAGAGCGCGTAGATGGTGCCCTTGACCGTGCCGTAGAAAAGCGGCACGAGCGAATACTTCGCTTCGAACTCATCGGCCCCGGAACTCGATTGCCACGTGTAGGCCGGGCCCTCGGCGCCCTCGTACCAGATCTTCCCGAAGAAGGCGTTGAAGGAGGCCTCCGGGTGATGGTCGACCACTTCCCAGCGGCGCAGCGAGCCATCCGCGCAGAGGACGCTGAAGCGGTCGTAGTTACGGCCGAAGACCACCTGTCGCACCGGGGACTCCGGCGCGGGGCCGTCCCAGCGGATCGAGCCGGTGGTCATGTTGCGCACCTGCATGCGGCCACCCGCGACGGTCAGGTAACACTTGTTGCCGACCGCGGGATAGATGCCCTGCCCCGCGCCCGGTAAGGCTTCCGCGTCGTGGATCTTGCCCCAGCGACGCAGGCTCAAGCCGTCCGGCTGCTTCTGCGGGTAGAGCGACCAGACCTCTTCGACGCCGGCGCCGTTGGCGAAGACCACCGAAACATTGCCGAAGATGAACCCAGCCGCCGCGACATGGCGGTCGACCGAGCCCTCGAAGGGGCGGAAGGACTGCAGGAACTCGATGGCTTCGCCGTTCTCGGCGTAGACGCGCACCTCGCCATCCTTGCGCACCACCACGACCGAGTCGGCGGTGGAAGGCACCAGCACGCGCTCCAGGTCAGGCACGTCCGCGGCGACGGCAAAAGGTGTCCCCACGGTGACCTTGGCTTTGCCGCCGAGGCCTTTCCGCTCGGTGAGGCGCAAGGCCGTCAGGCGATCGCGACCGCCTTCGTGTTGGCGGCAGAGCAGCAGCCGACCCGCGGCGCTCTTCACGCTCCAGGCTTCGACGCAGGGCAAGCCTGGCTTGCCGACCGGTACTGGGGCTCCCGCCACCACTTGCGGTTCCAAGGTACGCTGACCTTGCGCCGAAAAATCGGACTTGTAGGAGACCTTGACCTCGCGCACCGAACCATCCGCCAGGCCCAAGACGACCAGGCCGTCACGTGGATAACTGCGGACCGAAGCGACCGCCGGGAGCTCAGGCTCCGGCGCCCATGCCTTGACCAAGGAGCCATCTTTGGTGCGGTGGAAGCGGATCCGTCCGTTGGCCTCGACCGCGAACGGCATCTCGCCGTATTCATCTTCCCCGAAGGCCACCGCCGAAGCGGTCAACGGCACCGGCGTCAGCGGCGACACCTTGGCGCCGACGAACAGCTTGTAGAGCCGCTGGTCGCGATCGCGCACCGGCCGGCGATCGACTTCGAACACGTCGCGGAACTGCAGCCACCAGTCTTCGTCACCCAGCTTGACCAGCAGCAGGTCCGATCGCAGTTCGCGGTAATCGCG
>RFQN01000089.1 GCA_009924965.1 Verrucomicrobiota bacterium | reverse complement strand
ATGCCGTCGTCCGGGTCTTCGAGTCCGACGAGTTTACGGCCGCGGGCTTGGATGCCCATGGCTTGGCCCAAGCCGCCGAACACCTGCTGCGCCTGCTGGCACCGGATGCCGTCCTTCCCGCCATTGCCGTTCTAGACCACCGCGATGAGCCTTTTGAGCCGCTTTGGGCTCCGGAGCGTATCGAGGCCGCCTTGGCCCAGGTGGGTGACGCCTCGGACGTCCTGCTGTGGGTCGTGGGGCTCCAGGACCAGTATCTGGCCGGTCCCAAGGCCCGTTCGGTCCGGGCCCGCCAGGCCTACGATGAGGCCGTCGAGTGCGTGAACGCCTACGCCGCCCGCGTCCAGGGGCGGGGCCGTTTGACGGTGGTCGTGCTATAATCTCTCCATGAGCTCCCCGAAGACGCTTTTCCAGAAGATCGCCGACCGCGAGATTCCCGCCAAGCTGATCCACGAGGATGCCGTCTGCGTGGCATTCCACGACATCGCTCCGCAGGCGCCGACGCATGTGCTCGTCGTGCCGCGCAAGCCGCTCGCCCGCGTGGCCGAAGCCTCCGCCGAAGACCAGGCGACGCTGGGGCATCTCTTGCTCGTCGCCGCCCAGTTGAGCCGTCAGCTCAACCTCGCCAAAGGCTTTCGCATCGTGATCAACAACGGTCCCGATGGCGGTGAATCCGTCCCGCACCTGCACGTGCACTTGCTCGGTGGCCGCGCCCTGAGCTGGCCGCCGGGCTGATCGCCATGGCTCCCGCCGAACCGTGCCTCGTGCTCGATGGCTCCGCCCGTCACGGCGTGCGCGTCGGCGTGCTCCAGGGCGGGCGTTGGGTGGCCGAAGCGCATTCCGAAGAGGGGGCGTTGGAAGCGACCTTCGCCTGCGCGGAAAAAGCCTTGGCGTTGGCCGGGCTGAAGTTTGCCGACCTGCGGGCCTTCGCCGTGTGCGTGGGGCCTGGTTCGATGCTCGGCATCCGCGTCACCGCGATGGCCGTGCGGACGTGGGCGGCGCTGCGGCCTTGCGAGGTCTGGGTCTGGGAGCCGCTCGTCGCCTTGGCCGCCGCCGTGCGTTTGCGCGGGGAAACCAGCGCGTTCAGCGTCGTCTCCGAATCCCGCCTCAAGCGTTGGCACGTGGTCTCGGTCGATGCGGCCGGCGTCCCGGGTCCGACCCGCGAGTGCGAGGTCGAGCAAGTGGCCGCGTTGTCGGGGCGCATCTTGACCACAGCCTGCCAAGCCCCGCAGGTCTTGCCGGCGGCGGAAGTGGTGCCCGACGTCTGGCCGGAGCTGCCGCGGGTCTTGGCCCAAGCGGGCGTGCTGCGCCTTGAGCCCAAGCCTGAGGCCTTGAACGCGGCCGCGGATTTCGCAACGTGGTCGGGCGACCGCCATCGTGGCACGCCATGAGCACCCCGTTTTCCCAGTCCCGCGCTTGGGTCGAGATCGACCTGCCGGCCATCGACCGTAACGTCGGCCGCATCAAGCAAGCCTTGCCGCGGCATGTGCGTTACGTCGCGGTGGTCAAGGCCGACGCTTATGGCCATGGGATGCCCGAAGTAGCGCGTCGTCTGCTGCAGGCGGGCGTGGACGCCTTCGCCGTCGCCAACGTCGCGGAGGCCATCCGCCTCCGCGAGGTCGGCCATGAAGGGGATACGTTGCTCTTGAGCCCGACCTTGCCGGAGGAAGTCGCGCGTGCGGCGGAGCACGGTTTCGACCTCACCATCAATTCGCTCGAAGAGGCCAAGGCCTTTGCAGCCTGGGGCTCGGCGCATGGCCGCCCGGTCCGCGTACACGTCAAGGTCGACACCGGCATGGGCCGGGCCGGCGTCTGGCATGAGCGTGCCCGCGAAGTCTTCGCCTTGGTGCTGGCGAGCCCCGGCCTGGCGTGGCGCGGCGTCTACACGCACTTCTCGGATGCCGATGCTGATGCGGCCTACACGGCCCAGCAGCGCCGGATTTTCCTCGAGCTCCTAGAAGCGATTCCGGCGAATGTCCGCGCTCAGCTGCTCATCCACGCCGACAACAGCGCCGGCTTGGAAAGCTTCTCCGCGGCTTCGCCTTTCAACGCCGTACGCATCGGCCTGATGCAGTATGGCTTGCCGCCTTCGGCTGGGTCTTTCCTGGCGAGCCTGCGTCCCGACCCGGTCTTGTCCTTCCATGCCCGCGTGGTGTTGGTCAAAGACCTGCCGAAGGGCACGGCCATCAGCTACAACCGCACCAAGACGCTCTCCCGCGATTCCCGCGTGGCCATCGTTGCGGTCGGCTATGGCGATGGCGTCCCGACCGCCGCCAGCAACCGCGGATCCTTCCTCGTGCGCGGGCAGCGTTGCCCGATCCTCGGGCGCGTGACCATGGATCAGACCGTCATCGACGTCACCGACGTCCCTGCGGCCGCCGTCGGCGACATCGCCACCATCCTCGGGGCGCAGGGGGCGGACCGCATCACCGTGGCGGAGTTCTGCGCTTGGTCGGACTGCATTCCTTGGGAGGCCCTTTGCACGCTCACCCAGCGCGTGCAGCGCGTCTACCGGACCGACCGCACCTAGTCCTTCGCGAACATCTCCCGGACGAGGTCGCGGATCAGCCCGAAGGCGATCATCGCCACGACGGCGCCCGCTTGCCAGAGGAGGGATTGCAAGGGAATCAGGTCAAGACGGACGAAGCCGACGCCTAGGTCGCTGGCGATGGCCACGGCTGGTGAAAGAGTCCAGAGGCCGACCCCGATGGATTCTGCGTCCATCGGCGTCCAATACCTCAGCAGCATGAAGAGGATCCACACCGCGGTCGGGAGGGCGCACCAATAGCTGTCGGCGTTGAGGAGCCAAGACCCCCATCGGAACACGTAGAGGACGGAGACGATCAGCAGCAGCAGGGAGCAGCCGGCCTTGAGGCCACGTTCAAAGAGCAGGGGAGCCCGCCGTTGCGCGAGGTCGTCGATGCTGAATCCCGTGGTGCTGGGAGGAGTGGGTACCAAGTCCACGCCAGTGCACCAGGCGATGAATCGCAGGGGCTGCTGAAAGAAAGCGGGGAGCATCGAGTCAGTCCTTCGCCGCCATCTCCTTCGAGATGTCGCGGAAGAGCCCGTAGCCGATCATTAGGCCGACCCCGATCGCTTGCCAGAGGAGGGAGTGGAAGGGGATCAGGTTCAGATGCAGGAATCCGATGATGAACCAAAGGCCGATGGCGTAGAACGGAGCGAAGGTCCATAGACCGGTGCCGATGGCTTCGGCATCCATCGGCACGGATCGGTTGCAGAGCATGAACAGGACCCACGCGGCCGAGGGCAGGGCGCACCAGTAGGTGTCGCTCGCCAGCAGGAAATCGAATAAGTCTCCGAAGTTGGTCAGGGTAGCCGCGACGAAGAACACGGTGCAGAAGGCCTTCAGGCCGCGTTCAAAGCGGGTGAGTTCGCGTTTGCTGATCAGCTCGTCGCCCCCGAAGCCACTCTCGCCTTTAGGCGCGGGGCCTTGCAGGCCAAGGCACCAGAGCAAGCAACGGAAGAACATCTGAAGGATGCCTACGGTCATGGGGGTAGGACGATTCTCGACCGTATGGCCGACAAGTCAAACCAGCCCTGAGGACCCCTTAGGCCTGCGTCTTTTCGCGTCGAAGTTCTAGCCAAATGCCCAGCGCAAAAGCCGCGAAGAACAGAACCAGGCTGACCCAAAGGTAATCGGGTAGACCATGGTCCTTTCGGGCGCGCGAGAAGAGGTAGGGTAGCAGGCAGAAAAGCCCGACCGTGACCGCGGTCCGATCGAAAGGCTGTCCTCGGTAGCCGCGCAAGCAGGTCTGCAGGAACCACGCCGCCGGTAGGATGTTCAGCCACCAGCCGTCCTGGGCGGTCAGGTGACGAACGGCCGGCGTGAGGATGCATTCCCCCAGCGCGGCGAAGGTCAAACCTACGGCTAGCCACAGCATGACCGACTCCATGCCGGTCCGCTCTCGGGTCGGCAACGCCCAGAGGCTCGGCGGGACGTAGGGGCGGCGGACCTGCGACACCGGAGGTCTTAGGCCTTGAAGCCGAAGTACTGTCGGGCGTTGCGGTAGCAGACGTCGGCGACGAGGCGCTCGTTCCAGTCCTTGCGGTCGGGGATGCGGCCGGATTCGACGTCCTGGCCGACGAGGTCGCACAAGATGCGGCGGAAGTATTCGTGGCGCGGGTACGACAGGAAGGAGCGGGAGTCGGTGATCATGCCGACGAAGCGGCTGAGCAACCCGAGGTCGGAGAGCATATTCATCTGGTCGCGCATGCCGCGTTCCTGGTCGAGGAACCACCAGCCCGAGCCGTACTGGATCTTGCCCGGCGTCACGCCGTCCTGGAACGAGCCCGGCAGGCAGGCGAAGAGGGCGGTGTCGGCGGGGTTCAGGTTGTAGAGGATGACCTTGCCGAGGGCGTTCTCGCCCGAGAGCGTGCCGAACCAGCGGATGAGGCCGGGGCCTTGGCGGAAGTCGCCGATGGTGTCGCAGCCGGCGTCGGAGCCGAGGCGCTTGAGCAAGCCGAGGTTGGGGTCGCGGACGGCGCCGAGGTGGAGCTGGGTGGCCCAGCCCTTGGCGTGGTTGAGGCGGCCGACGTGCAGCATGATGTAGGCCGTGAACTTCTCGGCTTCTTCGAGCGTCGCGGCGTGGCCAGCGATGGCGCGTTCCCAGATGGCTTTCGCTTCCGCCTCGGTGCAGGACGCGTCGGGCAGGTAGTCGAGGCCATGGTCGGTCGCGCGGCAACCGGCGGCGGCGAAGTCATCGTGGCGCTGGTTCAGGCCGGCGATGAGGCCGGCGAAGGTGTCGGCGCCCTTGCCGGCGGCGTCGGAGAGGCGCTTCGCCCACGCCTGGACGCGTTCGGGCTGGCGGACCTTGAGGCAGGCGTCCGGACGGTAGGTCGGGACGACGCGGGTGGCGCAGCCGGACTTCGCGATGGCCAGGTGCGTCTCGAGCGAGTCGGCCGGGTCATCGGTCGTGCCGACTACTTCGACCTTCATCTTCTTGAGGATGCCGCGGGCCGTGAGGTCGCCCTGCTGGAGCTGGCGGTTGGCTTCGTCCCAGATCTTCTGGGCCGAGGAGCCGTCGAGGATGTCCGTGATGCCGAAGTGGCGGCGTAGCTCGAGGTGCGTCCAGTGGAAGAGCGGGTTGCGGAGCGTGGCCGGCACGGTCTCGGCCCAGGCCTGGAACTTCTCGCGAGACGTCGACTTGGTCCCAGTGATGAGGTCTTCGCTGACGCCGTTGGCGCGCATGGCGCGCCACTTGTAGTGGTCGCCGGCGAGCCAGATGGCGGTCAGGTCCTCGAAGCGACGGTCCTCGGCGATGTCCTTCTGGCTGAGGTGGCAGTGGTAGTCCACGATCGGCTGGTCCTTCGCCGTGCCGTGGTACAGCTGCTGCGCCGTGCCGGTGGAGAGGATGAAGTGGTCGTCCATGAAGGCCATCGTCGGGGAGTGGGTTGAGGTTAGATGGACATCGCCGCGAAACCGCCGTCGACGACGATTTCGGAGCCGGTGATGAAGCTGCCGGCGTCGGACGCCAGGAGCAGCGACGCGCCGATGAGTTCCTTGGCTTCGCCGAAGCGGCCCATCGGGGTCTTGCCGAGGATCGAGGCCACGCGCTCAGGCGTGAGGACCTTGCGGTTCTGTTCGGCCGGGAAGAAGCCCGGGACGAGCGTGTTCACGCGGACGCCCTTGGGCGCCCATTCGCGGGCGAGGTTCTTGGAGAGGTTGTGCACCGCGGCCTTGGACGCCGAGTAGGTGAAGACGCGCGAGAGCGGCAGGATGGCCGATTCGGAGCCGAGGTTGATGATCGAGCCGGCGCCAGCCTTGACCATCGCTTCGCCGAAGACCTGGCAGCCGAAGACCACGCCCTTGACGTTGACGGTCAGGATGCGGTCGAGCTGGGCTTCGTCGATCTCGAGGAACGGCGTGGGCGAGTTGACGCCGGCGCCGTTGACGAGGACGTCGACCTTGCCGCGCTGGGCGAGGATCTCGTCGCGCAGGCGGATGAGGTCGGCCTTGTTCGTCGCTTCCCCGGCCTTGAATTCACCGGAACCGCCGGCGGCCTTGATCTTGGCGAG
>RFQN01000088.1 GCA_009924965.1 Verrucomicrobiota bacterium | reverse complement strand
AGGCGGCCGAGGTAGTTCTCGGCCTGGGCGAGTTCCGACTCCACCGCGGCGAGGTCGACCTCGGAGGGGATGAGGTCGAGCTTCTCGGTGGAAGTCGCGACGACCATGTCGGCGGCCTTCGCTTCGCCGTGCAGGACCTTATAGAGGGACTTGCCTTCGGTCTTCTCGACGCCGAGCGCGCTCGTCGCGTTGGCCTGCGCATCGAGGTCGATGAGCAGGGTGCGGATGCCTTGGCGGGCGAGGCCGGCCGCGAGGTTGACGGCGGTGGTCGTCTTGCCGACGCCGCCCTTCTGGTTCGCGATGGAGAAGACCTTGGTCACCTTAGACGTTCTCGATAGGACGTTCGACTTCGGTGGGCGCGTCGTAATCCACGCCGGCGAGGCCGAAGCCGAAGTTCTTGAGGAAGTCCGACTGGTAGCCGGCGAAGTCGCCGTACTGGTCGAGGGTCTCGGTCGTCACCTTGGGCCAGATGTCGAAGACGGCCTTTTGGATTTCGGGCTGCATTTCCCAGTCGTCGATGCGGACGCGGCCGTTCTCGTCGAAGTCGAGCGCGTTGCCGTTGTACATCTGCTTTTCGAAGAGGCGCTGGATCTGCTCGATGCAGCCCTCGTGGTTGCCCTTGGCCTTCATGATCTTGAAGAGCAGGGAGACGTAGAGCGGGACGACGGGGATGGCCGAGCTGGCTTGCGTGACGACGGCCTTGTTGACGGAGACGAAGGCGCGGCCGCGGTGCAGCTTCATGAGGTCGTCGATCTTGCGGCCGGCCCGTTCGAGGTCTTCCTTGGCCTTGCCGATGGTGCCGTCCTTGTAGATCGGCCAGGTGACCTGCGGGCCGATGTAGGAGTAGGCGACCGTCTGGCAGCCTTCCTTGAGCACGCCGGCGCCGTCGAGGGCGTTCATCCAGAGTTCCCAGTCCTCGCCGCCCATGACCTTGACGGTGTGGGCGATTTCTTCGGCGTTGGCGGTGTCGAGGGTGACGTCGTTCACGACCTTGCGGTCGGTGTCGAGGTTCTTGGCGTGGAACGGCGCGCCGGTCGGCTTGAGCGTGGACTTGTAGGTCACGCCATCGGGGGCGGTGCGGCGCGGGGAGGCGAGGGAGTAGACGACGAGGTCGATCTTGCCACCGGGCATCTTGGACTTGATGGCCTCGATGACCTGGGCCTTGAGCTCGGCGGAAAAGGCGTCGCCGTTCAGCGAGATGGCCGTGAGGCCGGCTTTCTTGGCTTCGGCGTGGAAGCCGGTGGTGTTGTACCAGCCGGGGCTGCCGGGCTTGTCGCCTTCGCCATTGCGCTCGAAGAACACGCCGAGCGTCGCGGCGCCGGAGCCGAAGGCCGCGGCGATGCGCGAGGACAGGCCGTAGCCCGTGGAGGCGCCGATGACCAAGACCGATTTCGGGCCCCCCTTGAGGGCGGGGCGCGACTTCACGTAGGCGATCTGTTCGCGGACATGGGCGGCACAGCCTTCCGGGTGGGAAGTGATGCAGATGAAGCCACGCACGCGGGGTTTCAGGACTTGAAGGGACATGGGCTTACCTTTGGAGGGGCAGGGAGTGAGTTCAATCTGGAAGTAGAAGCCCAAGGCGGTCGTTGGGTGGTAGTGGTCGTTAGCGGTTGGGGGTTAGTGGTTGGTGGATGGCGGTTGGGCGCCAGATGACGCGAGAGGCTCTCTTGCGTGTTTCCGATTCCGCCCTCCATCCTCGACTCAGCCCTCGATTCAGTCATCTGTAGCTCCTATGTTTAGCTCCCGCCTGGCCTTTGCCGACGCTCCCAACGCCCTCAGCAAAGCCAAAGCCAAGCGGCTCTCCGCCAACTTGCCGGTGCTGGATATGGCGGACGCGAATCCCGCCAGCGCCGGCTTTGGTTGGTCGGTCGCCGAACTGGGTTCGTTCCTGCGCAAGGAAGGCCTCCAGCGCCAAGAGCCCGACCCGCGCGGCCTCGCTGTGACGCGCGCCGCCATCGCGGACTACTATTCGGCCCGCGGAGTCCGCGTTTCCGCCGACCGTCTCTTCCTTTCCGCCAGCACGAGCGAAGGCTATTCCTGGCTCTTCAAGTTGCTCTGCAATCCGGGCGACGAGGTGCTCGTGCCCGAACCTGCGTATCCTTTGCTCGAAGTCTTGGCGGCCTTGGAAGGCGTGGTGCTGCGGCCTTACAAGCTCACGCAACTGGCCGGCGAGTGGGTCATCGATCCCGGCCAACTCAAGGCCGGTAGCCGCACGAAGGCCATCGTCTGCATTAATCCCTCCAACCCGACCGGCGCGTTCGTCGGCCGCCGCGACCGCGAGCTGCTCCGCAACTTCGCGCTCAAGCACAGCCTCGCCATCCTTTGCGACGAAGTCTTCCTGGACTATCCCGCGGAAGGTGCCGTCTCGCCAGGTACCTGGGTGGATGAGACGCAGGTCGCGCTCTATGTCCTGAGTGGTCTCTCCAAGGTGGCCGTCGCCCCGCAGCTGAAGGTCGGCTGGATCGCCGTCGCCGGCCCCGCCAACCATGCCGCCGAATCCTGCCGCCGGCTCGAGCATATCGCCGACGCCTTCTTGTCGGTGAATACGGGGTCCCAGTTGGCCTTGCCGGATCTCCTCCGCCGGGCCGAACCTCTCCGCGCCGCCCTACGGGCCCGGATCGCCCAGAACGAACAGGCCCTCAAGGCCTGGGTCGCCGCCTCCGGTCACCCGTGCTCGGTCTTGCCCCGTCCAGCCGGTTGGATGGGCATCTTGGCCCTGCCTCCCGGGGTCTCCGAGGAGCGCTTGCTCCTGAATGCCTTGGATGAGGGGATTTGGGCCCACCCGGGGTATTTCTATGGGATGCCGGCGACGGCGGGTTACTTGATTTTGAGCCTTTTGCTCAATCCAGCCCAGTTTTCTGAGGGTTTGCGGGGGTTGGACCGGGCTTTACGCCGAAGCTGACCCCTCCCACTTACCGCTTGCCAATCGGCTCACCGCCCCTTTGCTCCGACCTTCCAAAGGAGCTCGAACTACTATGTCCCGTATCTGCAGCGTCACCGGCAAGCGCCCCGTCAAGGGCCGCCGAATCATTCACCGCGGTCAGTCCAAGAAGAGCGGCGGTATCGGCTTCCAGCTCGTGAAGCAGACCAAGCGCGTTTTCCGTCCGAACGTCCAGCGCATCCGCGTCCTCCAGCCTAACGGCTCGATCAAGCGCCAGTGGGTGTCGGTCAAGGCCCTTAAGGCCGGCCTCGTCACCAAGGCCTAAGCGCCTTCGGTCGCCCGAAGCAGAACCCGCCCTCCGGCGGGTTCTTTCGTTTCGGCGGTTTGCTGAGTCTAGCCCGTAGCCGTGTTGTCACCCGCGATCCTGACTCAGGGCTGGCTGGGGCCGTCGGAATAACTAAAGTAAGAAACCCTTTCGTCTTATGTCCGCGAAGAAGCCCGTCACCGAAGAGAACGCCGATACCGGCAGGTGGTTGCGCGGCCCGGAAGAGGAGGCGTTTGCCGCCGTCCAAGGGCGCAAAGAGGGCCTGACTTCCGCCGAGGCGGCCGAGCGTCTGGAGCAGTTTGGGCCCAACTCGGTCTCGGCCCCCCGCCCGAGCGCCTTCATCGAGCTGCTGCGCAAGTTCAAGGAGCCGCTGGTCATCCAGCTGATGGTGATCTGCATCCTCTCGTTCTTCTTCGAGGACGACGAGACCAAGAAGATCCTTAGCACCTCCCTCGTCGGCGGGATGGTCTTCCTTTCCGTCTTCCTGTCCTATTTCCAGGAGAGCCGTTCGGCCCAGACGATCGCCAAGCTCCAGGCCATGGTGAAGACGACCTGCGACGTCATTCGTGACGGTGTCGAGGTCACCGTGCCCATCGACCAGATCGTCCCCGGCGACATCGTGGTGCTCGCCGCCGGTTCGATCATCCCCGCGGATTGTCGGCTCTTGCAGGCGAAGGACTTCTTCTTGTCGCAATCGGCGCTGACCGGCGAGTCGATGCCCGTCGAACGCGTCGTCATGGCGTCCGTACCTGGCGAGGTCCCTGCCCAAGAATGCCCGAACGGTTGCCTGATGGGCGCCAACGTCCAAAGCGGTTCGGCCCGCGCGCTCGTGCTCGCTACCGGCCGTTCGACCCAGTTCGGCGCGATGTCCGCCCGCTTGGTGGAACGCAAGGACGCCACGGCCTTCGAGCGCGGCACCAAGGGCTTCGTGTGGATGATGATCCGCATGATGCTGGTGATGGTCACGCTGACCTTCGGCTTCAGCGCTTGGCGCACCGGCAACGTCCAGGACGCCTTCCTCTTCGCGTTGACCGTCGCCGTCGGCCTGACCCCCGAGATGCTGCCGATGATCCTGGCGGCTTGCCTCTCGAAGGGCGCCCGCTCGCTCGCCCGCCTCAAGGTCGTGATGAAGCGCCTCGACGCCATCCAGAATCTCGGGGCGATGGACATCTTCTGCACCGACAAGACCGGCACGCTCACGCAGGACCACATCGTCCTGCAGCGCCACGTCGACGTCATCGGCCGCGACTCCGAGGACGTCCTTCGCTATGCGTGGATGAACGCCTATTACCAGACGGGCCTCCGCAACCTGCTGGACCGCGCGATCCTCTCCCGCACCGACCTCGATGTGGAGCGCACCTGCCGCAAGGTCGACGAGATCCCCTTCGACTTCCAGCGCCGGCGCATGTCGGTCGTCGTCGACCACGCGGGCGACCACCTGCTCATCTGCAAGGGCGCTGTGGAGGAGATCCTGGCCGTTTGCGGCCAATACCAGATCGACGACGAGATCCACACGATGATCCCGTTGATCAAGGACGAGGTCATGGAGGAGTACCGCGCCTTGTCGGCCCAAGGTTTCCGCGTCATCGCGCTCGCCTACCGCGAGTTCGACCGCAGCAAGGAAGTATTCGGCACCGCAGACGAATCCAACCTCGTGCTGCTGGGCTACCTCGCCTTCTTCGACCCGCCCAAGGAAACCGCGGCAACGGCTTTGGCCGGTCTGCGCGAGCGGGGCGTCCGGGCAAAGATCCTCACCGGCGACAACGAGCTGGTCTCCCGCAAGGTCTGCGCCGACGTCGGCATGCCCGTCGGCCGCGTGCTGACCGGCTCACAGTTGGCAGCGATGGATGCCGCCACTTTCGACGCGGCCGTGCTCGAGGCCGACATCCTGGCGCGACTCACCCCTGCCCAGAAGGAGCAGGTCATCCGTTCGCTCAAGCGCCAGGGCCACACCGTCGGCTTCATGGGCGACGGCATCAACGACGTCCTCGCGCTGAAGGCCGCCGACGTCGGCATCTCCGTGGACACCGCCGTCGACGTCGCCAAGGAGTCCGCCGACGCGGTGCTGCTCGAGAAGTCGCTGCTCGTCCTGGTCGATGGCATCGACGAAGGCCGCCGCATCTTCTGCAACATCGAGAAGTACATCCGGATGGGAGCCTCCTCGAATTTCGGGAACATGTTCTCGGTGCTCGGGGCCGCGCTGCTCCTGCCGTTCCAGCCGCTGACCCCGGTGTTGATCCTGCTGAACAACTTCGCCTACGACTTCTCGCAGACGGCCATCCCGTTTGACCGCGTCGAGAAGGACCAGATCGCCAAGCCCCGCCAGTGGGACATTTCCGGCATCCGTGGCTTCATGGTGTGGCTCGGGCCGGTGTCCTCGCTCTTCGACTACCTGACCTTCGCGTTGATGTGGTTCGTGGTCTGCCCGGCGGCCATTGGCGGTTCTTGGTCTACGTTGCCCTTGAACAAGCAGCTGGACTTCATTGTCCTCTTCCAGACCGGTTGGTTCATCGAGTCCATCGTCACGCAGACGCTGGTCGTGCACGTCATCCGTTCGCCCAAGGTCCCGTTCATCGGTTCCCGCGCCTCCTGGCAGCTGAGCATGACCACCTTTGCCGCAGTCGCTTTCGCGGTCTGGCTGACGTTCTCGCCCTGGGTCAAGGGGCTCGGACTCAATGGCGCCGGCCTCGGCCCGGTCTATTGGTCCGCCTTGGCACTGATGACGGTTGCCTACGTGACCATCGCCCATTTGATTGCTCGTCCGCGTCTCCGCGCGGCCTGACCTCTCCCTTCCATGCGCATCCTCCTCGAAGCCTTGCAGGCTGGCCGCCTCTTCGAACTCACCGAGACC
>RFQN01000087.1 GCA_009924965.1 Verrucomicrobiota bacterium | reverse complement strand
GTTGACGCCTTCGGAGACGATGCGCAGGGCGTCGATGTCGAGGCCGGAGTCGGTCTCGTCGAGGACCGCGTACTTGGGCTTGAGCATCATGAGCTGGAGAATCTCGCAACGCTTCTTTTCGCCGCCGGAGAAGCCTTCGTTGACGAAGCGGGAGGTGAACTTGCGGTCCATCTTCAGGGCGTCCATCTTCGCGTAGAGCTCGGCGTAGTAGGCCTTGGCGTCGAAGGGCGCGCCCTTGGCCTGACGGGCGACGATGGCGGCGCGGATGAAGTTGGCGATGGTGACGCCGGGGATCTCGCTCGGGTATTGGAAGGCGAGGAAGAGGCCGGCGCGGGCGACGACATCGGGCTCAAGGCCGAGGATCTCCTCGCCGTCGAGCAGCGCCGAGCCCGACTGCACGGTGTAGTCGGGGTGGCCGGCGAGCACCTTGGAGAGGGTGCTCTTACCGGTGCCGTTCGGGCCCATGATGGCATGGACTTCGCCCTTCGGGACGGTGAGGCAGAAGTCCTTCAGGATCGGGCGTTCGCCGATCGAGGCGTTCAGGTTCTTGATGACCAGGGAGTCAGGCATGGAAGGAAGAGAGGGTTAGTTGGAAGAAGGGCGGGGGGCGTGGTCCTGCGAGCGGCCATGGAAGCTGATTTCGATGGTCTCGGAGTTGAAGCCGGGCGGCAGGATGGAGCGGAGGTTCTGGAGGATCTCCGGCGGGAGTTCGATGTCGTGCACGCGTCCGGTGGCCTCATCGCGGAAATGCGCGTGCGGGGCGAGGTTGGGGCAATAGCGCGTGGATTCGCGCTCGTGGTTGACCTGGCGGACGAGGCCGCAACCGACGAAGGTCTCGAGGCAGTTGTAGACGGTGGCCAAGGAGAGGCCGGGCATCGACTCACGGGCCCGTTGGAAGACGTCTTCGACGGTAGGGTGGTCGCGCTTGGCGAGGAGGACGGCAAAGACGATTTCGCGCTGCGGAGTCACCTTTTGGCCGGTGGTCGCCAGGGACTCTTGCAGCTTCTCCCGGTCGTGCTCTGATAGCTTTTGAATCATTCTAAGTAGCGAATGAGTTGGAATGATTCCAAAGTGCAAGAGAGAAGGGGGTTGGTCGGGTATCTGGGCACGATAATCTAAAGAAACACTAGAGGGTAAGGAACATTTAACCTACTGATGGTGACAGAGTTAACAATAAAACAGCCATGTTTTACCGTCTTTTAGCCCTCTTGGGCTCCTTTTGCTTGGGGCAGGCGGCTCCACCCGTGCCCGATGTCCTGACCGTGGATAAGGTCTGGTCGGGCCACCCGGTCAATTTCGCCCTGCTCACGGCCCCTCCCCATCAATACGTCGCTTACTACAACGCCGAGCGCCAACTGACGGTGGCCCAGCGTCGGCTCGACCAGGAGAAGTGGGTCTACCAGCAGCTCCCGACTTCGGTCGCCTGGGATTCGCATAACTACGTGACGCTCGCCCTGGATCGCGCGGGCCAGCTCCATGTGTCGGGCAACATGCACGTGGTGCCGCTGGTGTATTTCCGGACGACGAAGCCAGGCGATATCTCCACGTTGGCTGCGGCGCCGATGGTCGGCGAGCGCGAGCAACGGATGACGTATCCGGTCTTCCTGCAGGATAAGGCGGGGCGGCTCATCTACCGTTACCGCGATGGGCAAAGCGGCAGCGGCGATGACCTTTACAACGCCTACGATGAGTCGACGCAGAAGTGGACGCGCCTGCTGGCGACGCCGTTGACCAACGGCCAAGGCAAGATGAACGCTTACTGCACGGTGCCGCAGCTGGGCCCCGACGGTATGTTCCATTTGTGCTGGGTCTGGCGCGACACGCCCGATTGCTCGACGAACCACGACCTGACGTATGCGAAGTCCGCCGACCTCGTGCATTGGGTCGACTCGGCGGGCAAGGAACTGAAGTTGCCGATCACCGTGCAGACGGGGGAAGTGGTCGACCCGGTCCCGGCCAAGGGCGGCATCATCAATTCCAACCTGCACCTCGGTTTCGACACGCGGGCGCGGGTGATCCTGACTTATCATAAATACGACGCCCACGGCGACCTGCAGATCTATGCCGCCCGCCGCGAGCCGGAGGGTTGGGCGATCATCCAGGTGAGCGACTGGAAAGGCTATCGTTGGGAGTTCTCCGGCGGTGGGACCATCGTTGGCGAGGTGTCCGTCGGCGCGGTCGAACCGATCGGCGACGGCAAACTGACGCTCAGCTACCGCTACCCGCATGGCTCTGGCACGTGGATCCTGGACGACCAGACGTTGCAGCCGATCCCCGACGCCAAGCTCCCGAAAAAGGGCCTGCTCATGCCCGCTGGTGCGTTGCAAGTGGTATCGACCTTTGAAGGGATGAAGAAGCGGCAGGTGGCCGACCTCGGCGCCGAGTCCACGGACTTCACGTATCGATTGGTCTGGGAGACGTTGGACGCGAACCGCGATCGTCCGCGTCCTCAGCCCTGGCCCGAGGCCTCGGAGCTAAAGGTCATCAAAGTAAAGAAGCCTTAGGGCGCGCGTTTGTCGGCCTTTATGGCTCTCTTCCCGCGTGTCCCCATGCTCACTTGCCCGCGTGTCCCCTCCGCTTTAATTCATCCCAGGGTCAAGGTCCTGGCCTTGCTCGCCCAAACTGCGCTCGGCTTCCAAGCGCGCGAGTTGGTCGGCGACGAGGATGAGCCGTTGTTGGGGTGACAGGCATTCCAGGAGCCGGCGGCGCACGGTCGTCTCGGTGATGAGGTGGCCAGCGGCCGCGTCGGCCAACAGTCCTGGTTGGTTGGCGAGTCCGCGGAGGCGTTCGATCAACGGTTGCGCATCTGCGCCGAGCTCACCGATGAGTCGCTCGGAGAAGGCCATGATGCGGGCCACGTCACGGGTGCAGCCCAGCGGGTCGACGATGTCCTCCTCGGCCAACGGCGCGATCTCGAGACGCGGGTAAGGCGTGCGGCGTTGGACCTTCAGCACCTTGGCGCGACGGAGTCCTTCCAGCACGAGGTGGCTGGTGCCGTCCTCCAGCTCGACGTGCCCCGCGATGCGGCCGACGCAGGTGTAGGGGCAGGGCGGTTCTTCGTCGTCGGGCGAGAGGCGGTCCTCGTCTAATTGCGAGACCGCGAACATCCGGTTGCCGGCCAGCGCTTCCTTGAGCATCAGGCGGTAACGCGGCTCGAAGATGCGCAGCGGCAGGAGCTGCTGCGGCAGGAAGACGCAGTTCCCGAGGGTCATCACCGGCACGACGATGGAAGGGACCATGTCGCTAACCTAGGCGGATTGCTCCGAAACGCAAACGACCCGATGCTCTGAGGCTGAACGCTTACTTCGCCTTCACCGGCACGACCGGGAAGATCGGGCTGTCGTAGCTGGCAATATCCTGCGGCTTGGCGGCGGTCGAGCGCTTGAAGGTGCCGAGCCAGGTCGGGTTGAAGGGGCCGACGAGGTCGATCTTCAGGTCAGGCTGGATGGCGGCTTCGAGGCCGGTGGTCCAGAAGCAGGCGTTGACGAGCATGCGGCGGAAGCCGTCGTTGGCGAGGTCGCCCGAAGCGCCGTAGGTCGACGCGAAGACGCGGCCTTCCTTGCCGGAGGCGGACTTGTAGGTGCGGACCCAAGCGCCGGGCATGGGCTTCTTGGAGGCATCCACCGGAGAGTCGGGCTTCATGCCGAGGAGCGGCTGGGCCATCGCGAGGATGGTGCTTCCTTCGATGGGGTTCGCGTTGTAGGCGCCGATCTCCGCCCAGACGTCCTTCACGCCGCGGAGAACAGGATGGGTGGCTTGAGCGGCGACCAGGTCGAGGCGGGTGCTCGACTTATGGTTGGGGCCGTAGTGGCCGACCCAGGTTTCGCCGAGGATCTGTCGGCCGAAGCCGCCTTGGTAATCCGCGCCCTTGTAGTCGAAGGAGTATTTGTAGAGCGGGCTGTCCTTGGGGTAGCGGAAGCCGTGCGTCGCGGTGCGCAGGCCGATGACTGCGCCCCCGCGGTTGAGGTAGTCGATGATCGGCTGCATCTGCTCGGCCGGGATGGACTGGAAGCGTGTGAAGATCACGAGCAGGTCGGCGTCCTTCAGCGCTTCGGTGCCGGGGATGTTGCTGGGGTTGCCTTGGGCGATGACGCCGTTCTTCGGGTCGATGCCGAAGAGGACGGTGCAGGTGTAGCCATGGTGCTTGGCCAGGATGCGCGCGAGCTGAGGCAAGGCTTCCTCGGACTTGTATTCATGGTCGTTGGCGATGAGCACGACCTTCTTGCCCTTGCCGGGGCCTTCGGTGCCGACGTAGGTCAGCGGGGCATCGGCCGCGCGGGCGACCAGGCTGAGCAGGGCAAGGCAGAAGAGGGCGAGGGGGCGCATGGGGGACGTGGGAGGATTACAGATTACAGAGTACAGAGTACAGTAGAGTTGGCTGAAGTGCATCGAACTATCCTCGCCCCAGACCTCAACCCTGATCTCGGTTTATTCCTCCGTAATCTGTAATTTGCACTCCGTACTCCGTGACCTACGCGCTATCCCGCGTTCACTGCCACTGATCCAAGAACAGCTTCTTCGGGTCGGGGCTATCGGATTCGGCGAAATAGACGGCCATCTTCAGGGCCGGCAGGAAGTGGGCGGGCAGGGCGGCTTTGTTGCGGGCCTTGATCTCCGACAGCAGCGTCTCCGGCGAACGCCCGGCGAGCTGGTCGACGCGGTAGTAGCCGGCGTCCAGCAGTTCGCGGGCGACGTCTACGGGGAAGCGCGTGATCCGCATGAACGGACTGCACACGGCTTCCCGTCTCCGTTCGGCCGCGCGCTGTCGGGCTTCTTCGTCCACGCTCAGAGTCGGGCCAGGATAGCCGCGCCCATGGCCTTCGTGCCCACGGCCTTACCGCCGCCGGCGATGTCCGCGGTACGGATGCCTTCGGCGATGGTCTTCTCGACCGCGAGCTCGATGGCCTTGGCTTCGGCTTCGAGGCCGAAGGAGTGACGGAGCATGAGGGCGACGGAAAGGATCTGGGCGCAGGGGTTGGCCTTGTCCTGGCCGGCGATGTCCGGGGCGGTACCGCCGGAGGGCTCGTAGAGGCCGTAGCCGTAGCCGTGGCGGTTGCGGTTCGCGCCGAGGGAAGCGGAGGCCATCATGCCGAGGGAGCCGCAGATGACGGCCATCTCGTCGGAGAGGATGTCGCCGAACATGTTCTCGGTGAGGAGCACGTCGAACTGGGAGGGCTTGAGCACGAGCTGCATCGCCGCGTTGTCGATGTACATCACGGCGAGGGTGATGTCCGGCGCGGTGGCCTTGAGGCGTTCGGCCACGACCTTGCGCCAGAGGACGGAGGTCTGCAGCACGTTGGCCTTGTCGACCAAGGTGATGTGCTTGCGGCGGGCGCGGGCGGTCGCGATGGCGACGTCGGTGATGCGCTCGATCTCCGACTTGCGGTAGACCATGGTGTCGATGGCTTCGATGTCGCCGCCGTCGATCTCCTTGGTGGACTTGGCGCCGAAGTAGAGGCCGCCGGTGAGCTCGCGGATGCAGACCATGTCCACGCCGTTCGGGATGCGGTCCGGGCGGATGGGCGAGGTGTCGATGAGGTTCTTCAGCAGCAGGCCCGGGCGGACGTTGGCGTAGAGGGTGAAGTGCTTGCGGAGGGGCAGGAGGGAGGCGCGCTCCGGCTGTTCGGCCGGGGGCAACTTCTCCCACTTGGGGCCGCCGACGGAACCGAAGAGGATGGCGTCCGCCGCGCGGCAGGCCTCGAGGGTCGAGTCCGGCAGGGCCTTGCCATGGTGGTCGATGCCGGCGCCGCCCACGTCGTGCGTGGAGTGCTCCAGGGTGTGGCCTGACTTCTTCAGGACCGCTTCAAGGACGGGCAGGGCGGCGGCCATGACTTCAGGGCCGATGTAATCGCCAGGCAGGACAGCAATCTTCAGGTGCATAGGAGAAAGGGGCGTCAGTTAAGGGCAACGGCCCGCCGGAGGGCAAGGAGAAGCGGACTGGTTCCGGCTTAATTGCATCCAAACGACGGCCCTTTCCCTCGGCCCAGTATTGCAGTCGGACAGGACTTCCGTTTGGGTCGGCCTCCTTCTTATCCAAGTTATGTCCTCCCAACCTCTCGTCATCGGCAAATTCTCCCTCGGCATGGGCGACCGCTTCGCCCACGAAGCCGAAGCCCAGCTCGCCGCCTGCCTCGCG
>RFQN01000086.1 GCA_009924965.1 Verrucomicrobiota bacterium | reverse complement strand
TGGCACAACCCGCTGATCGGCCACATGCAGCACAACGCGCGCGACCCGAACCGCGACCACGAGCATGGCCGCATCTACCGCGTCACCTACCCTTCCCGCCCGCTGGTGAAGCCGGCCAAGGTCGACGGCGCCACGGTCGCCGAACTGCTGGAGAACCTGAAGGAGCCGGAATACCGCACGCGTTACCGCACGCGCCGCGAACTGCGTAGCCACGCCCCGGCCGAAGTGTTGCCCGCCATCAAGGCTTGGGTCGCGCAGCTCGACCCGAAAGACCCCGCCTACGAACATCACCTGTGCGAAGCGCTCTGGGCGACCTGGGCGCAGAATCGCCCGGACGCCGAACTGCTCCAGCGCCTCCTGCATGCCCAGCGCTTCGAAGCCCGCGCCGCGGCCGTCGATGTCCTGCGCCACAGCTACCGACAGATCCCCAACCACGTCGCCCTGCTGACGGAAGCCGTCCACGACGAACACCCGCGCGTGCGCCTGACGGCCATCGTAGCGGCCACGTGGCTCGACAACCCCGACGGCGCCAAGATCGCGCTGGAGGCCTTCCGCTTGCCCGTCGACCGCTGGGTCGGCCCGGTGCTGCACTACGCCTTGGCCTACACGTTGAAAGATGACGTCGCCGCCCTGCAGGCCAGCGGCCAACTCAACCTCGCGGACAACCCTGCCGCCGCCGAATACCTCGCCGGCAAATCCAAGGTCGGCCTCCCGCTGGCGGACACCACGCCGAAGCCTAGCCGCAAGCTGACCGCAGCCGAGGACAAGGTCTTCCAGCTCGGACGCGAAGTCTACTTCCGCGACGCGCACTGCGCCACGTGCCACCAGGCCGACGGCAAGGGCCTCGCCAACATCTACCCGCCGCTGGCCAAGAGCGACTGGCTCGATGACGATGAGCGCGCGATCAAGATCATCCTGAAGGGTCTCTGGGGTCCGATCACGGTGAACGGACAGGCCTTCGACCCGAGCAAGGGCGTGCCGCCCATGCCTGGCTTCGGCGGCATGCTCAACGACACCGAAGCCGCCGCAGTCCTGAGCTTCGCCCGTCTTTCCTTCGGCAACAACGGCAAGGTCGTCTCACCCGCGCAAGTCGCCAAAGTCCGCGCCGCCACGCAGGAACGCACCAACTTCTACATGACCGAGGAAGTCCTCAAGGACCACCCGCTCAAGCCGGCCAAGGCGACGAAGTAACCATCGACCACTCCCATGCATCGCCTGCTCACCCTTCCCTGCCTGCTGCTGTCCGCAGCGACGCTCGTCTGCCAAGCCGAAGAGGCTAAGCCGGGCCCGACGGTCCCCGGCCAAGTGGTCACGCTCTGGCCCAAGGGCGCCATCCCGGGCAAAGCCATCGCCGGACCCGAACGCGCCCAACCCGCGCGCGGCGACAACGTCCTACGGCTGACCGACATCGCCGAGCCGTCCTTCACCGTCTACGTGGCGCCCAACGCCAAGCAGGCCACCCCGGCGGTCATCATCAGCCCTGGCGGCGGTTACAGCATCCTCGCCTACGACAAGGAAGGCACCGAGGTCGCGGCTTGGCTCAATTCCCTCGGCATCACCGGGGTCGTCCTCAAGTACCGCGTCCCCGGGAACCAAGACGGCGCCTATCAGGACGTCCAACGCGCCATCCGGATCGTCCGTAGCCGCGCTTCCGATTGGAACATCGCCCGCGACCGCGTCGGCGTGATCGGCTTCTCGGCCGGCGGCCACCTCAGCGCCCGCTTGAGCACGCACTCCGGACCGGCGACCTATGCCCGGATCGACGTAGCCGACGACCAACCCCTTCGTCCGAACTTCGCCCTCCTCGTCTACCCCGCCTACCTCGACAAAGGCGTCGCCAAGCTCATCGACGCCCAAACCTCGCCGACCTTCATCGCGCAGGCCGAGGACGACAAAAGCTTCATCGCCGGCACCCGATCGTACTTCGCGGCCCTGACCGAAGCCAAAGTCCCCGCCACCTTCTTCCACGTCCCCACGGGTGGGCACGGCCACGGCCTCCGCTCCGACAAGGAGATCAAGACCTGGCCCGAGCAGTGCCAGTCCTGGCTGAAGCAGCAGGGCCTGCTGCCGGCAGGACGATAGCCGAACGTCCCGGCTAGCTTCAGCACCAGGCACAAAAAGGGCCCCGTCACCGGGGCCCTTCGTTCGATGGACGCAGGAATCAGGGCGTCGGAGTGCTGCGCTTGACGATGTTCAGCGAAGTGCCGGAACTGGTCGGGTCCAACACAACGACATCACGCACTTCGGAACGTCGGCCTTCGAGGCGAATACGTTCCTTGATGCTCTCGCGGGCGTGTTCGACTTCGGTTTCGTTCTCGGTTTCAACCTCGTTCTCCTTCTCGGCGGCCTCCTTCTTCGCTTCACGCAGCTTCTTCGCGGCTTCAGCCTTGGCTTCAGCGGCGTTCTTCTGCGCCTCATACTTGGCTTCAGCCAGGTTCTTCGCCTCTTCGGAAGCGGACTCGCGGAGCTTCTTGGCCAACTCCAGTCGAGCCTCCGTCTTGACCTCGGTCTTGACCGTCTCGCGGACTTCGGCCTTCACCGCCTCGCGGATCTCCGTCTTCACAGTTTCGCGCGCTTCCGCCTTTTCGCCGGCTGCCTTGGCGGCCGCTTCACGCGCATCATCAGCTCGGCTGGCGAACAGGGAAGCCGCCGCGAGCATCGTGACCATCAGGATGGGAGTTTTCATGTGTTTGTGGGGTGGGGAAATCAGAAGGTGACCTGGGCGCTGGCCCAGACGTGGGAAGTCTTCTCTTCGGTGCCGACCGTGGAGGTGGGGGTGCCGATCCGGCGGGCATATTGTACCGTGGCCTTGAAGCGGTTGTTATCGATGATCGAAAGACCCACGCCAACGGACTTGATCAGGTTGGAGCCATCCGCCGTACTGGCGAAACGGTCGCCCGTCACCTTGCCCTGGTCAAAGAACACCATGGCCTCAAGGACGCCCCAAGAACGCAGGTCGGCGACTTCACGGCTGAGATCGACCGTGAAGAGGTAAGCCTTATCCCCGGCGGCGACGTTCGAGGTGTAGGATCGGACGCCGGAAGGCCCGCCAATCGCGAACTGCTCACCGCTCTCCAGCACCGAGGAAGACTGCTGTCCGCTGAGGTTCAAGCCGAGCAGGAACCCCGCAGGCAAGCGCTGGAAGCGGCCGAGGCTGTAGTTGTAGCGGGTGAAGCCCCCATCAATGAGCGCGTTGTCGGAATGCGTATAGCCACCGGTCGCGGAGAGGGAAAATAGGTTCGTGCCGCCGCCCAGCAGCGAATCCTTGCGGTCGGCATCCAAGCCGAGGGTGAGGCTGGCGGTATCGGCCCCGTCAAGTCGAGCTCCGCTAGAGACGCCCGTTGCCGTCGTATGGCGCAACGACCAATCGGTCACTAGTTTAAGCGCACCCTTGGAACCGACGCCTAGGAAACTCGTGCGGCCGCCTTCCAAGGTGATGGAGTCGCCCTTGACCGGCGAAGCCTCGTCGGTGGTGTAACGGCTCGCGGAAAGGCCGACGCGCGAGACAGCGCCTTCGGTACCCGCGGCCCATTTGTAGCCGAGTCCGGCGGAGACATAGCTGGCGTCGGACACCGTCCCACGCACGTCGAACCGGCTGGCGTCGCCATTGAACTCAGCCTTGGCGGTCACCCGGTTCTTGCCGAGGGCCTGTGTGCTTGGAACCCGGACCGACCTGAGCCTTGGCGGCTAGGCCAGGCAGGGCGTTCAAACGGCGCGTCACACTGGCCATGTCGTCGGCCGTGACCGGCTCCCCGGATGACGTGACGGGGAGCGCGATCGACTGGACCAAGCTGGGAGAGACACGGAGGCCCTTGCCGGAAACCTTGGCGGCTTGGCCGTCGAAGACGCCAGGGAAGACGCGCAAGCCCGTGCGCCCATCCTTCAGCTTGTCGACGATCACCGTCGCCAGGAAATAACCGTCCTCCTTTAGCCGAGCCTGCAGGCGCGCCGCGGCCTTTTCTAGGCCGGCTTTGCTTTCGTCGTTGCCGACGAGCTGGGCGACGTCCGCAGCGTTCACCGAAGCCGGCAGGACGCCTTCAGTCCCGACTTGGGCGCAGAGCGAAGAAGCCGCCAAAAGGAAAAGGAGAGAACTCGGGGTAAACTTGGGGTTCATTGCAGACAGTTTATCCCCCCCTAGGGCTCTGTCTAGAAATATTATTTTAAAACCCTTAAAGTAACATTCTATCCTCGATCATTCAGGTTATTCCAAGGTGATGTTAAGATGATTAGCCACACGCTAGACTTTCATTCCCCTTCCTTGACGAGAGCTCTCGCTGTTTAAGCCCAGCCAGAAAGCCACGCAGGCCGCGGCCCACGCGATGACCACGATGGCCAGCCAGATACCGGGCAGGCCCAGCCAAGCGGCGAACAGAGGCAGCAAGCAGAACGGCGCGAGACAGTGCCGCGCGAGACCCATCCACATGCCATACTCGGGCCGGCCGAGCGCCTGCATGAAGAAGACGACGCTGAAGAGAACCGGGTAAGCCGGCAAAGCGATCGCCGCGTAGTCAAGGTAATTGCCGAGGTAGTTAAAGGCTGGCCCGCTTAAGCCCGAAGTGACGCAAAGTTGCGGCGCCAGCCCGACCAAGAGGACGGCGGAGACCAGCGCAGCCACGAAGGCCAGACCGAGCCCCGTACGCCACATCTGGTAAGCGACCCCGAGGTCGCCGGCTCCACGCGCCCGCGAAGCCAGCGGCAGCACGGCGGAGACAAACCCGATCAACGGCATCGAGAAGAGGTGCTCGATCCGCAAGGCGAAGCCATAGGCCGCCACCGCTTCCTCACCGAAGGTCGCCACCTGTCGCGTCACCAAGAAGACCGCCACGGGAATCATGAGCATGTTGGCTATATTGGGCAGCGCCTGCCTGAGCAACGCTCCGAAGGTCGCTAGGCGCAACTGCCCCAGCCCACGCATGGACCAACCACGCCGCTGGGCGACGAGATAAAGCGCGACCAGACCAACCAGCTGGACGATCACCGTGGAGGCGGCGATGCCCGCGAGCCCCCATGCACGCATCAGCATGAAGTTGAGCACCCCATTCGTGATACAGCCAACCAACAGGAACCAGAAGTTAGGCTTGGCATCGCCTTCGGCTAAAAGCGCCGAGTTCACCGTCGCCACAAGCAGGAAGGCGGCGGCCCCACCGAAGAGGACCGCGGAAAAACCGCTGGCCAGCCGCAAGGTCTCGCCCGTCGCTCCCTGCCCTGCAAGCAGGTGCGGGACACCCCACGCACCGAGTAAGGTGAGTCCGATACCGACCACGGCGGCCAGCACCAGCGCGTGCGTCCACATCATCTGGGCCTCCGCCTTGTCCCCCGCACCCAACTGTCGACCGATCAAAGCGGTGGCGGCCTGGGATAACCCGACCGAAAACGCCATGAGGACGAAGAACAACGGCGCCGCGAAGGAAACCGCCACGACCGGCACGGAACCCAACCGGGCGGTGCACCAGAGGTCGATCGGAGCATAAAGAGTCCCGACGAACATGGCGGCGGCGGCCGGCAAGCCCATCCGCATGATGGCTGAGCGGGTGCCCGCTGAATCGCCCATGGCCCCGCTCATCCTTTGAGCCCGCGCAAGATGGCTTCGATCTGATGACGGTGAAGACCGAGGTGGACGGCGGCGAGGACGTGCCAGCGACGGGCAGACATCGGACCAAACCACGGGTGCGGGAAACGGGCCGCGCTATCGAGATCTTTGGCCGACTCGACGGCGGCGAGGACCTCATCGCACGAGGCCTCATAGGCAGAGATGACCGCTTCGGTGACATCAGGGCTGGGCTTCACGTCGGCAGTCGAGGCCTTACCCGCAGGCACCCTGCCCTCTGACAATTCACAGATAATCGCAGCGCAAGCGAGGTTCACGAGGCGCAGGTGCTCAAGCGTCATCAGCACCGACCAATAGCGGGAGCTGTCCTCCAGCCCTCGCGGACGTGGAATCAGGACGCGTTCGCCCAGTCGTCCCGCAGGGCAAGCCCGCACGAGTTCGGCGATGAGCGCACGCTCCTGCCGGAAGAGCGCATCGATGCGCCGACGACCATGCGTCCACGCCCTCAAGGTGAAAAGGACACGGGCGATCGGCAGCTCGATGCCGGGAAGCCCGGCGCCAGGGGCCGCGAGCTGGGGGGAGGCGTTTTGGACTTGGGCCATGTCGGCACCTTTTGAGATTACTTTTGTTTTGCAAGTAATTACTTG
>RFQN01000085.1 GCA_009924965.1 Verrucomicrobiota bacterium | reverse complement strand
CGAGCTGGAAGCCCGCGCGCTTGATGGCCAGGATCAGGATGCCGAAATTGGTGCCCCAGTCGCCGATGTGGTTGTCGCGGATCAGTTGGGCGCCGCAGAATTCGATGAGGCGGGCGACGGCTTCGCCGATGACGATCGGGCGGAGGTGGCCGACGTGCATCTGCTTCGCGGTGTTCGGCGACGGGTAGTCGATGACGACCTTGCGGCCACCCATGATGCGGGCGGCGCCGGCGCGCCACTTCGATTCGTCGCGGTATTCGCGCAACCAGGAGCCGAGGGCCTTGGGCGTCAGCTTGAAGTTGATGAAGCCCGGGCCGGCGATTTCGACCTGGATCAAGGATTCGTCGAGCTCGCCCGTCGCCTTGACGGCGTCGACCAACGCGGTCGCGAGGGCGCGCGGGTTGGCCTTGGCCTTCTTGGCCGCGGCGATGGCGCCGTTCGACTGGAAGTCGGCGTGACGCGGGTCGGACGGACGCAGTTCCGGCTGGAAGGTGGCGTCGAGGCCCGGGACGGACGGGGCGACCTTCCGCAGCAGGGCATCAAGTTCTCGGGCAGGATTGAACCAAACGGACATGCCTCAAGCCGTAAGCCCCTCCGCCCCCTCGGCAAGCGAAGAAGGCGAAGGGCTCGGTCGACGGCTTATTTCAACGTCATCAGGTAGGCCAACAGGTCGGCCACCTGCTCGTCGCCCAAGGCGTCCAGCAGGCCTTCCGGCATGAGCGAACGGCGCAGGTAGCGGGCGGAGCGGACATTGGCCTTGGGCGTGCGGATCTCTTCCCCACCCGGCTGGCGGATCACATAGGCCTTGGCGTCTTCGGTGACATAGAAGCCTTCCAGGACCTCGCCGCTGATCAGCTCGAGGCGGAAGACGCGGTAGGCGGCCTCCATCGCGGCATTCGGGTCCATGATGTTGCGGACGACGCCTTCGAGGCCCATCGCGCCGGCGCCGCTGAGGTTCGGGCCGATCTGGCCACCCTGGCCGTTGATGGTATGGCAGGTCTGGCACATCGCCGCGAGGGCCTTGCCCTTGGCGGCGTTACCGCCCTTGCGGCCGAGTTCCATGTAGTGCTCCTGCTTGCGCGCAAGCACCTCGAATTGGGCCTTCGTGATGAGCGGCGGCACGTCGGTCGTGCGGACCACCTTGGCACCCTTGAGCAACTTGCCCCACGAAGCATCGCCCCCGGCGTTGAAGAACGTCAGCGCGGCAGGGCGGTCCTCGCCAGCGTAGGTGCGCGTGAAGTTGTCGCGGATCTCCTTGGCGGAGCGGGCGACGTTCCAGACGCGGTACTCGGCGAGCGCGCCCTGCGTCCCGCGCTTCGGCACGGTCCAAGCGACGTCGCAACCGAGGAGGTCCTTCGTCACGCGGACCTTGCCGACGGACTCCAGTTCACCATTGCCGTAGAGCCGCAGCTCACCCTGCGCATCGCGGGTGATGGCGTAGTGCGTCCAAAGCTCCGGCGTGATGGGCTTCTTGGCGACCAAGACGTCGCCTAAAGGCGCAAACGCGTAGAGCCGCAGCAAGGAACCCGAGAAGTTGATATCAACCTGGCCAGGGGCGCCGAGGACGCCGTCGTTGTTGTCGATGCCTGGAGCTAAACGGACCCAGAACTCGAGGGTGAACGGGCCTTTCAGGTCGAGTTTGGTCTCGGCGACGGCGTCATTAGTCCCATCCAACGCCAGCACCGGACGGAAGACCGCGCCGAGTTCCGCCATGAGCGACTGCAATTCGGGGCTCTCGCCCAGCGTGAGCGCCAGCTTCTCGGCGATGGGCCCATCGATGTCGTCTTTCGCCAACGTCTTCGCCTGCAGGGCCGCGGCGATGGCGCGCGCGCCTTCCTTGGAAGAACTCAAGCCACCGAGGACCGCGCGGCGACGCAGCACATCGAGCTTCGGCAGCAAGGCCAAGGCGGCGGCCGGAGCCGCGGGCGCACGGGAGGCGGTCAAGGCCGCGAGCGAGCGGTCGACGATGGTCGCGTCCGCGTGGGCCGCGAACCCGACGAAAAGGTCCACTTCGGAGCTACGCAAATCACGCAAGCCTTGGAGTGCGGCGGCGAGGGCGGCGACGTCCTTGGTCTGGCGGGCAACGGCGACGAGCTCGGGCTCCAAGGAGGACAGTTGGAAGCCGCCGATCAAGGCAATGCCCAACGCGCGCGCCTTGTCGTCGCCGGCGATGAGCTCCTTGGCGGCGTCCGTGAGGAGCGGACCAACCTTAGCGGAGTCGAGTTTGGTGCGGGCGGCCAAAAGGCCTTCGGCGACCTCCGCCCGGACCGACGGCTTGCGGAGCAAAGCGCGGATGGCCTCGGCACAGACCGGCAACTCGGCGGATTGGGCCAGCGTCAGCAGTTCCTCGCTGGACGGGGCGCGCTCCAATGTCGGCAAGACGGACGCCAAGACGGTTGCACCCGCCTTGGGCTCCAACGCCAAAGTGGCGAACAGACGCTGCTCGGCGGTCAGGCTAGCATCCTTCCGCTGCAACGCGGCGGCGACCAAAGCAGGCTGGCGCTCGAGGTACATGCGCACCAGGAAGCGTTCGAACTCACGGTAGTAGGCTTCGCCGACCTTGATCGGCTTCCGGTTGCGGTCCGGCGCAGTCGGCTCAGCCAGCGCAGGCTGGGCAAACGACAACACGGCAGATAAAGCCCCTTCAGTGGCGAAGGCTTCACCCAGGGTCTTAATGGCCGCTTGGCGGACCTCGGCGTCGACATCGGCGCGGAGGCTCGCGAGCAGAGAGACCTGCGCGGCGTCACTCACGCCGGCGTAACGCAGGACGCTGACGGCTTCGCGGCGGACGTTGCGGTTCGGGGACTTCAGCAAGCCAGGCACGAGGTCCGTCGGGTGCTGCTTCTGCCAGCCCAAGACCCAGAGCGCCTGGATGCGACGGGCGGCCGGAGCGGCCTCATCGGCAGCCAAAGCACGCAGGGCCTGCGTGGTCGCGGCCTCAGGCGCGCGGTCAGCCAACGTCTGCCAAGCGAGGTGGGCGTCGCCGACGATATTTCCGCCCAAGCGAGCCATGAGCTCGGCCGAGGTCAGCTTCGTGTAGTCAGGGACGTCCGGCGAGACGTAGCCCTTCGGCTTAATGCGCCAGATGCGGCCGGACTGCTTGTCGCGGTCCGGATGGTTGCGGGCGACTTCGTTATGGCTGATGATCTTATTGTACCAATCGATGACGTAGAGGCAGCCGTCCGGCCCCATCGTCATCGCGATCGGACGGAAGAACGGGTCGTCGCAGGAGACGAAGTCGGCCAGCTTCTCCAACGTGTAGCCCGCGCCGTCGCGGTCCATCTTGATGGCGTTGACCTTCGAGGTGATCGGGTTGGCGACGTACATGACGTCGGCGTAGCCCTTGGGCCAGACGCCGTGGTCGCTCAACGCCAAGCCGCTGAGGCCGGTACCGCCCAGGCGGAACTGCGGGGCCTGCACGGGGAACGGCGGCTGGTAGGACTTCGCGAGTCGATCGGCGCAGCCGGGGTACCAAGCGTATTCATGGAACGGCATGACCGGGTAGCCGTAGTCGTTGGCTTCCTGGATGAACGCCTCGCCCTGCCCCGTCAGCACCAAGCCCCAGATATTGCAGGGGCCCGTGCTGGTCGCCTCAAAGAAGCTGCCGTCGGGACGGAAACGCGCCATGCGGGTCGACGGGAAGTCGACGCTCTCGCCCTTGGTCGTCGTCACCTTGCCGGAATTGAACGCGCCTTGCGCGAGCCAGAACCAACCGCCCGGGGCGCGCGTGAACTGGTGCGGGAAGAGGTGGGAATCCTGGACGCCGAAGCCGGTCAGCAGGACCTCGCGCTTGTCGGCCTTACCGTCGCCATCCGTGTCGCGCAGGAAGACCACGTCATGGCCGTGCTGGACGATGGCGCCGTTCTGGTAAGGCAGGACGCCTTCCGGGATGGCGAGGCCATCGGCGAAGACGCGCGGCTGCTGGACGCCGGCGGTGAAGGGATGGTCGAAGACCACGACCTTGTCGCGGGCCTTCGACTTATAGAGCGCTTCGGCGGCGGCGGGGTTTTCGTTGGCATCGACCGGATACTCCAAGGCCGTGCTGGACCAAGCCCGACCCTGCTGGTCGAAGACGAGCATGATGAACTTGCCCATCTCCGGGCCTTCCTTCGCGAAGAGCTCGATCTCAAACCCCTCGGGCAAGTGGAAGAGCTTCTGCTGCTCCTCCGCGGAACGGCGGGTGCCCTGCACGTTGTTGTAGCCGATGTCCTTCTTCTTCGGAGCTTCCGCCGCCTTAGCTGGCGGGGCGGCCTTCAACTTATCCCACGTCATGTCTGCCGGCGTGGCGGGCAGCTCTTCGAGGAGGATGTCCTTCACCTGGACCTCGGCCTTGCCGCCGGAGTGGATCTGGATGCCGATCTTGCCGTCGGTCGCGATGTTGAGGTCGGTCTCGGTGTAATCGAGGGCGGGCACCCCGTTCACCCAGCTGCGAATGCGGCGGCCTTCGGCGAGGATGCGGTACTCGTTCCATTCGCCTTCCTTGACGGCGGCGAGCACGGCCTTGGGGTCGGCCGAATCGGCCATGACCTTGTTGCGGCGGCTTTCGTCGTAGAGCTTACCGTACCAACCGGGACCGTAGTCGACCTGGAAGCCGCTCATCTCGGAGCTATTCGGGACGCGGACGCTGCGGATCTGGACGCCGCTGTTGACGAAGCCGGTGCCGGTGAGGCGCAGTTTGAGGCGCAGGTCGAAGTTCTGGTACCGCTTCTCGGTGGCGAGGAACTGGTTCTTCGGCACGGTGCGCTCAAAAGAACCGCCGCGGATCTCGCCATCCTGCACGCGCCACCAAGTCAGGTCGCCCTCCCAGCCGGCGAGGGTTTTCCCATCGAAGAGCACAGCCGGTTCGGCCCAGGCAGCGACGGCGCAGAGACAGGCCCACAGGATGGCCAGAGGAGACTTGGACAGTTTCATAAGAAGGGGTCCCGCCAACGTAAGCCTCCCGCGGCAGACCTCAACCCTCCGCACGGGCTAGGCACGCAACTTTAACACCTTTAAACACACATCAAGTTCACCCCACGCTTGCCACCGAGCCCCTAAACGACTGTTTCAAGGCATGTCCTCCGTCCATCAGCTCAACCGCGACTGCGCCGCCACGCTCATCCCCGCCGGGGACATCGTCGTGCTGGAGAAGGGCACCGAAGTCACGGTCACCCAAGCCCTCGGCGGCTCCGTCACCGTCCGCACCGCCCTCGGCCTCTTCCGCATCGCTCCGGCCGACCTGGACGCCTTAGGCCAGGAAGCCACGGGGCTCTACGGGGAACAGCCGAAGAACGAAGCCAGCGGGCCGCTGAACCAAGACATGCTCTGGGAGGCGCTCAAGGGCTGCTTCGACCCGGAGATCCCCGTGAACATCGTGGACCTCGGTTTGATCTATCACCTCGAGCTCACCCCCGGGGAACGCGGCGGACAGAAGGTCGCCGCCAAGATGACGCTCACGGCGCAAGGCTGTGGCATGGGCCCGGTCATCGCCGCCGACGCCAAGTCCAAGCTCGAAGCCCTGCCGGGCGTGGAGTCCGCCACCGTGGAAATCGTCTGGGACCCCCTCTGGAATCCCCGCATGATCTCCGAAGCCGGCCGTAAGCAGCTCGGGCTCGAGTGATGACGGCGCCGGTCCAGCCCGCGACGGCGCTCTACCTGCACGTCCCGTTCTGCGCGTCGTCCTGCGACTTCTGCTCCTTCTACCAGGAGCAGCCCAAGCGTGGCGACCTCGACCGCTACCTCGCGGCCATCGAGCGCGAACTCGAACTGCATCCACCGGGCCGCGTGGAGACCGCCTTCTGGGGCGGCGGCACCCCTGGACTCCTGCCCGCAGAGGACCTGCGTCGACTGGGCGAAGCGATGACGAAGGCCGCCGGACAACCGAGCGAATGGACCGTGGAATTGGCCCCATCTTCTGTCCGCGCCGACAAACTCGCCGCGCTCAAGGAGATCGGCGTCACCCGCGTCTCCATGGGCGTGCAGAGCTTTGACGACGCCACCTTGGATGCCCTCGGCCGCCGCCATTCGCCCAAGCAGATCATGGCGGCCTGGGAACTCATCGAGGCAGCCGGCTTCGCTTCGCGCAACCTCGACCTCATCTTCGCCATCCCAGGGCAGGACGAACGCCGCTGGCACGAAGACCTCCGCCGGGCCATGGAGCTCTCGCCCGATCACCTCTCGACCTATTGCCTCACGTTCGAGGAAGACACCGCGATGTTCGTGAAGCTCTCGCAAGGGAAGGTGAAGATCGACCGTGAACTCGAAGCGCGCCTCTACCGCCAGAC
>RFQN01000084.1 GCA_009924965.1 Verrucomicrobiota bacterium | reverse complement strand
AAGAAGGTGAAGTGCTTCGACACGGCCACTGGCGAGCTGCTCTACACGATCGCCAAGCATACCGAATGGGTGACGGGTGCGGATTTCAGCCCCGACGGCATCCTGCTCGCGACCTCGGACCGCAACGGCAACGTGATGGTCTGGGAGTCCGAGAACGGCGGCGAGTTCTTCAACCTCGGCCAACACAAGGCCAGCGTGACCGACCTCGCGTGGCGCTCCGACTCCAACGTCCTCGCCAGCTGTTCGGCCGACGGGACCATCTCGACCTGGGAACTCAAGACCGGCAAGCGCGTGGCCAATTGGTCGGCCCACGGCGGCTCCGTGCAGTCCGTGGTCTTCACGCCAGATGGCCGTCTGCTCAGCTGCGGGAACGACGGCACCACGGCGATGTGGACCATCGACGGCAAGCGTCTGGAGCACGCCCGCGGCATCAAGCAGGGCGACGTGGTCTCCAAGATCGTGGCTTTGGCCGACTCGAAGGTCTTCGTGACCGGCAACTGGCTCGGCGAAGTACGTTTCTTCGACGTCGAGACGGGCCGCGACCTCACCCAGGTTTCCGTCAACCCGCCCAAGCTAGCTGAACGCTTGGCCGTGGCCGAAAAGCAGTTGGCGACGTTGCGTGCCAAGGTCCTGACCGCTCCGGCGGACGCCGCGGCCGCGCTCGCCAGACTCAAGGCCGTCGAAACCGAAAACGCGGCGATCTTAGCGGCGTCTGACGACGTGATGAAAAAGCTCAAAGCCGTGGAAGCCCGCTACCAGCCGGCCGCCAAGGAGCTCGAGGCGATGCGCAACCTTTCCTACAAGACGACGGACGAGAAGGCGAAGGCCGAGTTGGTCTCGAAGATCAAGGTGGCCAATGAAGCCCTCACGCCTGCCCGGACCGAGCGTCGAGCGTTGCTCGAGGCTGCGGCCAAGTCCTCGCTCGACCTGGAGTGGATCGCCAGCCGGATCGTAGACTTGCAGGCGAAGGTGAAGAACGACGAGGGTGGTTTGTCTTACGCCGACAAGCAGGTCGCCAAGGCGACCGATGACAAGACCCGAGCCCTCGCCCAGAAGCAACGCGACGCGCAGGCGGCAGCCTTGGAGCTGTCGCGTGGCCAAGTGGCGCAACTGCAGGCCCGCCAAGCGGTCGTGCAGGCGCAGATGGCTGCTTACAACCAACTCAAGGCCGATGCGGCCGCGGCGGAGGCTTTCGCCAAGAACGCCCAAGCCCAGGTCGCGGGTGCGGAAGAGCAGGTAGCTTTCCTGCAGGCTGCGGAATTCAACGTCGGGGTGCTGGCCGAAAAAGATCGTCTCGCCAAGCTGGAGGCCGACATCGCCGATGCCGTCGCCGGCAAGGCGGAGAACGAAGCCGCCCATAAGGCGGCGCTGGCCCGCGTGACCACAACGACCCAGCAGGTGGCCGACTTGGCCGCCAAGCTGCCGCCTTTGGAAGCCGCTTGGAGCGAATTGAAGGAAGCTTTGCCAGCGTTGGAAGCTCCTTTGGGTCCACTGCGTCAGGCCGAAGCCGAAGCCGCGGGCAAGGTGGAAGCGCAGGCTAAACTATTGGGCGAACGCCAAGCCTTGTTGGGCGAAGCCACCCGCCAGCGCGACCTTGAGGTCGCCGGCGCCAAGGCGGCCATCGAAGAATACGGTCGGACCATGCGTCCGGTCCGTCTGCGGGTGACCGAACTGACGGCCCGCGTCGACGCGCTGAAGAAAGAACGTACCGCCGCTGCGGCTGAACTCACACAAGCCAAGGCCGCGGTCGCGGCCGTCCAGGCTCAGGTCGATGCCGCTGACCGCCAGTTGGGCGTCGCCTTGGCGTCGGTGGCCTCCGCTGAGCAGCGCCTGCAGGCCGCCACGGCTCAGGTCGCCGTCGCTTCATCGGCCGATGCGTCGACGCATGGCGTGTCCGGCGTCTTGTCGCTGCGTTACTTCACTGCCAGCCGCGAAACCTCCGCTCAGTTGGCCAAGTCTTTGCAGGAACTCGCTGCGTCCAAGGAGGCCCTCGCCCAGGCGCAGGCCAAGCGCTTCGCCGCCGTCGTCGCGGTGACGCAAGCGGGGGCGTCCGTGTCTGGTGACGCGGCCAAGGCCGAGACCGCTCGCGCCGTCGTGGCCGAAGCCGAGAAGCAGTTGGGGTCGGTGCAGGCTGAATTGGCCGAACAGACCCAAGTGCGGGCCGCCCAGCTGAAGGAATATGCCGTGAAGCAGGCCGCCCCGGCCGCGGTGGAGAAGGCCTCTGTCGCCAAGCTCGCTCCGCTGCAGGCTGCGGTGGATCAGGCCCAGGCTGCCCTCGCTCCCTTGCAGCAAGCGGCTCAGGCCGCGAAGACGCGTTTAACCGAAGCCGCTCAGCCCGCCGAAGCGAAGAAGCAGGCCATTGCCGCCGCCGCTAAGTCTCTGGAAGAAGCCAAGGCCAAGTGGCTGGGCGCCCAGAAGGCCTTGGCGGCCGCGACCAAGGAAGTCCCGGAACGCGAGAAGAACGTCGCGGAGCTGACCCGGACCATCGCGGAGCTCACCCCGCAGGTCGAGCCGCAGCGGGCCAAGGTCAAGGCCGCGGAATCGGCCTACCTGGCGAAGCTCCCTAAGCGCAACCTCGCCCAGGCCAAATAGGCGAGTCCGTGGGGTTGCTTCGGGGTGGGGAGGTGCTACAAGAAAGCCGCCCCATGAAGACCCTTCGCCTGCTTGCCGCCTGCCTTGGGGCGGTCTTGTCCGTCGCCGCCGCTCCCGAGCCGGTCCGTCCGAACGTGTTGCTGATCGTCGCGGACGACATGGGCTGGGCGGACGTCAGTTGGCATGGCGGGAAGTTCCAGACGCCGCGCATGGCGGAGATCCTCAAGACCTCGGTCGAACTCGATCGGCATTACGTGCAGCCCGTGTGCACCCCGACCCGCACCGCCTTGCTCTCCGGCCGTTGGACCAGCCGCTTCGGCCCGCATGTGCTCGGCCCGACCAACATGCGCGCCTTCCCCGCGGGCACCTTCACGCTCGCCACCGCCCTGAAGTCCGTCGGCTACCGCACCTCGATTTCCGGCAAGTGGCACCTCGGCGGCAAGTTCGCCTGGGGGCCTCGCCAATATGGGTTCGACCAGTCCTACGGCTTCCTGACGGGCGCGATCGACCCGTGGACCCATAAGTACCGGGCCGGCGCTTTGGAGGATACCTGGAATCGCAACGACGTCCTGCTGCAGGAAGAAGGCAACGCCACTGAGCTGATCGCGGCCGACGCCAAGCGCATCATCCTGGAGAAGAAAGGGCCGTGGTTCGCCTACGTCCCCTTCGGCGCCGTGCATATCCCCATCGACGCGCCCAAGGAGTATTTCAAGCCCTACGAAGGCGTGAAGTTCCATGACGACGCGGCCAAGGACGACTCCATCCGTCGTTACGCCGCTTTCGTGACGCAGCTCGATGCGAAGGTCGGCGAGCTTTACGACGCCCTCAAAGCCACGGGGCAGCTGGAGAACACCGTGATCATCTTCACCTCCGACAACGGCGGCATCGAAAGCGGCGGCAATCCCTACGTCGGCCGCACCAAGGGCAGCCCTGCCGTGACCACCAACGCGCCCCTGCGCGGCTGGAAGAACACGCCCTATGAGGGTGGCATGCGCGTCAACGCCTTCGTGAGCTGGCCAGGCCATTTGCCAGCCGGGAAGAACAGCCACCCCATGCATGCGGCCGATTGGTTGCCGACCCTCGCGCACCTGACGGGCGTCGCGGTCCCAGCGGACGTGAAGTTCGATGGGCTCGACCGCTGGGCGGTCCTGACCGGCGCGGACGCCACCCCGGCGCCCCGCACCATCTACGTCCCGCACTATCAGCGTTCCGCCGTCTTCCATGGCGACTGGAAGCTCATCGCCCCGCACGGCAATCCCCAAGGGAAGGCCGAGCTCTTCAACTTGGCCAAGGATCCGTCTGAGCAGGACGAGTGCTCCGCCCGCTTCCCCGAGAAGCTGAAGGAGATGCGCGAACGTTTCGCCGAACTCCGTAAGGGCGACCTGCCCGAAGCCCCGGCCGACGCCAAGATCAACGAGAAACCTGAAAAATAACATGCGCCTCCTCCCCATCCTCTGCCTGCTGGCCACGTCGGCCTTCGCCGCCGACCCCATCGGCGAAGTCACGGCCCCGCCGGCCGAACTGAAGCTAGCGCCGTTCTACAAAAAATACATCAGCGCCCACGGCCTGCCCATCGTCGCTTCAGGCGCCGTCAACGACTACGCCCTCAAGGAGACGGCTTACCTCGCGGACCTGATGCTGGCCAAGCGGCCCGACGTCCGGGCGGCGATGATCGCCAACGGTTCCCGCGTCATCATCATGGGCCGGGCGGAGTTCACCACCGACATCCCGGAGTATGCGCACTTCAAGCCCAAGGACTATTGGGATGCCCGCGCCCGCGGCCTGGGTGGCTCCGAGACGGACCCGGTCTGCTCCTGCGCGGAGGAGAACATGCTGGCGTTCCCCGGCGATCCTTATGCCGCGGAGAACATCTTCATCCACGAGTTCGCCCATAACATCCACCTCCGCGGGATGCTGAAGGTCGACCCGACCTTCGACCGTCGCCTCAAGGCCACCTACGAGGCCGCCATGGCCAAGGGGCTGTGGAAGGGCAAGTACGCGGCGACCAACCACCACGAGTATTTCGCCGAGGGCGTGCAGTCGTGGTTCGATAATAACCGTTTCAACGACCACGACCACAACCACGTCCACCTTCGCACGCAGCTGATCGAATACGACCCGGGTCTGGCCGCGATGTGCCGCGAGGTCTTCGGCGACACCGAGCTGAAGTACACCAAGCCGACGACCCGTTTGACCGGGCACATGGCCGGTTACGACCCGTCGACCGCCCCGAAGTTCGTTTGGCCGGAGCGCCTCACGACGGCGAAGGCCGAGATTCGCAAGAAGGTCGAGGAGCGCGTGAAGGCGGCCGAGAAGGGCCCGACCACGCAGCCTGCAGCCAAGTAAGTGCCTCTGCCACGGACGACTCCTCCTGACCTCGTCCCTGGTGGTCAGGACTCCTTCGTGAACGGGTTGTCGTCGACCGGGGCCTGCGCCGCGCGCGCGGTCCGGACCAGCACGACCATGAACACGACCGTTGCGAGGCCGGAGAGCAGCAGGAAGGCCAACCCGTAGCCATCGGGGTTGCCGCTTAGGTCGAAGGTCAACCGCCCGTAGAGCTTCTGCCACAGCGTCGTCCGCTGGGGTTGGCTGGTGGCGAACCAGCCGAGGAGCAGGTAGAGGTCGGTGACCCCATACGCGACGCAGAGCGCGGCGAGCTTGAGTTGTTTCATGGCTTACTTAGCCGCCTTCTTGAAGACGGGCTTATCCTTGTCGCCGCCGCTGAGCACGTAGGCCGCGAGGTCGAGGATCTCGTCCTGCGTGAGCATGCTGAGGAGCATCGGCGGCATCGGCGAGACCGTGCTGCGCTCGATGCTCTTCACTTCCTTGCGGTCGACGTTGACGCGCTGGTCGGGGTCGCTGAGGTCGGTGTTCACCACGACGGTGTCGCCGTTCAGGTTGACGATGACGCCGGTGAGGGTGTCGCCGTTGTTCTTGGTCACGATGATCGGGGCGAACTGTTCGTTGATCTCCTTGCTCGGGTTGATGACCTGGTCGAGGAAGTCGTGCGGGCTGTAGCGGCCGCCGGAGAGGGTGAGGTCGGGGCCCGTCATGCCGCCGGCGTTACCGAAGCGGTGGCAGGTGTAGCAGGCCGCGGCGGCGAAGACCTTGCGGCCGGTCTCGAAGTCGCGGTCCTTCAGGCCAGCGCCGATGGCGACGTCGAGTTCGGCGAGCGTCCAGGCCTTGGGCGTGCGGCCGGCGAACATGGCGCCGGCGTTCTCGATCGGGGACTTGATGACCGGCTTCTTGGCGAGGAGCGCGGCGTGCTGCTGCTTCTCGGCGTCCGTGAACGTCGCGAGGGAATCGTTGCGGATGAACTCGATGAACTTGGTGAAGCTGGAGCCGCCGCGGTAGTTGGCGGCCTGCAGGAACCAGTTCAGCTGGGCTTGGCGCAACTCGGGCGTCCAGCCGGCCTTTAGGAAGCGGAGGCTGCGGGCGTATTCCATCTGGGGCTCCTGGCTTTCGGCGCGGGCGATGAGGGCCATGCCCTTGGCGGCGGTGTTCGGCGCCTGGAGGAAGGCCAGCGTCTCGCAGAGGACCCAGTTCAGTTCGAAGTTGTCGGCCGGGAAGGCCGGGTCGAGGCGGCCGATGAGCTGCTGCACGCGGGCGGCGTCGGGCGTGCCGTAGCGGTGCAGCGTGATCTCCACGATGCGCACCCAGGCGAGGCGCTGGTCGTTGGTGAGCTTGCTCCAGTCGAGGCGTTGTAGGGCGTCGAGCAAGGCATCGCGCGTGGCGGCTTCGGCGGCCGTCGGTTGGGCGACCATCAGCGGCACGCCGGTGCGGGGGTCGGGCTT
>RFQN01000083.1 GCA_009924965.1 Verrucomicrobiota bacterium | reverse complement strand
CCCGCACGTCCCGGAGGAGCTCCATACCGGCGGGATCGGGGGGCACCCCAAGGGCCTGAGCAACCTCTTCTTCGCGGAGCTCTGGGAACGCTTCTCGTACTACGGGATGCGGGCCCTCCTAATGCTCTTCATGATCGCCCCGATGGCCGCGGGCGGCCTGGGCTTCTCCCAGCAGCAGGCCTCCTCGGTCTACGGCAACTACGTCATGTCGAGCTACATGCTCTGCATCCTGGGCGGCTTCATCGCGGACAACTTCATCGGCGCCCGCCGGGCGGTGCTCATCGGCGGCTTCATCATCACCACCGGCCACTACACCTTAGCGCTGAACTCCGTCCCCACGTTCTACCTCGGACTCATCCTCATCGCCGTCGGCACGGGCCTACTCAAGCCAAGCATCAGCACGCTGGTCGGCGGGCTCTACCACCGCGGTGACGCCCGCCGCGACGCCGGGTTCTCGCTCTTCTACATGGGCATCAACATCGGGGCGTTCGCCGCGCCGTTGGTGACCGGCTGGCTGGCCCAAAGCGCTGAAGACTTCACCTTCACTATAGGCGATAACCACTTCGTGATCCACAGTTTCCGCCATCATATTATCAATTGGGGGCTCGACCCGTTGCACTCTTGGCATTGGGGCTTCGGGGCCGCAGGCGTCGGCATGACGCTCGGCATGTGGGTCTACGTTCGACGCCTCAACTGGATTCGCCACGTCGGCGACGCCCCCGAAGCCCAGCACCAACGTCCGTGGGGGCGGCTCGCACTCGTGGCAACTGGGACTTTTGTCCTGCTCTACCTGATGATGCAATCGGATCGAAAGGACTCCTTTCTGGTTCCGGTCATTGACCGTTCTCTTTCGCTAGCCTGGCAACCCGTCCCGTACGTCTGGCTCGCCTACACCATCTACTCCCTACCCATCCTCGTCGTCCTTTACTTCGGCGTCTTTCGCAAGGACGACGATAGCAAGCGCATTGCGGCCATCGGCGTGTTCTTCATCGCCGCCGTCTTGTTCTGGGCGGTCTTCGAACAGGCCGGGACTTCGCTGACGCTGTTTGCGGACGAGCTCACGCGCACCGAGCTGCTCGGCCTGCCCTTCCCGTCCTCTTGGTTCCAATCGGTCAACGCGCTCTTCGTGATCGTCCTCGCCCCTTTCTTCGCCTGGCTGTGGGTGACGCTCGGGACGCGCCAACCGTCGGTCGCGCTCAAGTTCGTCTTCGGCCTGATCTTCCTGGGGCTATCGTTCGCGCTGATGGTGCCGGCGGCCCAAGGCATCGTCGCCGGCAAGGTCAGCCCCTGGTGGCTGATCGGCGTGTACTTCCTGCAGACGTTGGGCGAGATGTGCCTCAGCCCGGTCGGCTTGAGCACGATGAGCAAGCTCGCGCCCGCGCGCCTCACCGGCCTCGTCCTCGGGGTCTGGTTCCTGGCGACCGCGCTGGGCAACAAGCTCTCCGGCACCCTGTCGGCGGACTTCTCTTCGAAGGACCCGACGGCCCTCGCGCGCTTCTTCAGCAACCAGGCCATCGTCGTGGGCGTCATGGCCGTCGTGCTGCTCGCGCTCGTGCCGTGGGTGCGCCACCTGATGGGCAAAGAGCACCACTGACCGATGGCGGACCAAGCGCCCTTCTTGGACGACGCGCCCGTCGACCCGCAGGCGGACCAGCGACGCTGGGCCCTGGCCGTGTTCCTGTCGTTCGTCGTGGCGGGCTTAGGCTGGTTGCTGACCTGGGTGCTGCCTCCAGTCTGCGAAGGATACTGGGCGCATGCACCGGCGATCGCCACCGTCACCGGACGCGAGACGCAAGTCCGGCACCTACGCGACGAAGGCCGCCACGAAACGGACTTCCATCGCGTCACGTGGGTCGATGACCGAGGGAAGGCGCATCGCGACCTGTTGCAGGTCGGCTGGCGGACCTATGCCCCGGGCACCCAAATCGAGGTCTATTATGCGTTGTCGCCGGACGGCTCTACGCGGTGGCTATGGGAACGACGCCTGCATCCAGCGTTGGTCCTCCTGGCTCTCTTGCTTGGCGCCGTCGCGGTGACCCTCGTCGCCCTGTGGATGCAAGCGCTGCGCGCGGTCTTCAGAGGGCCGCCTGCACCTGCACCGACACCGGACAATGGTCCGAACCCATGACCTGGTCGTGGATCTCGGGCTGGGTGAACTTGAGCCCGTCGGACGTCAGGCAGTAGTCCAAACGCCACCCGATGTTGCGGGCGCGGATGCCGGGGCGATAGCTCCACCAGCTGTAGCGCTGGCCTAGCTTCGGGAACTGCGCGCGGAAAGTATCGGTGAAGCCGTGGTCGTTGAGCAACGTCCCGAAAGACTCCCGCTCTTCGTCGGTGAAGCCGGCGTTGCGGCGATTGGTCGCGGGGTTCGCCAGGTCGATCTCGGCGTGGGCGACGTTGAGGTCGCCGCAGACCACGACGGGCTTCTTCTTCGCCAGCTTGGCGAGGTATTTGCGGAAATCGGCGTCCCACTGCAGGCGGTAGTCGAGGCGCTCGAGCTCGCGCTGCGAGTTGGGCACATACGCGCTGAGCACGTAGCAGCCGGCGAACTCAGCGGTGACCACGCGGCCTTCGCGCGGGTGGTCGCCGGGGAAGTCGGTGGTCACGGACACTGGCGCCGTCTTGGAGAGGATGGCCGTACCGGAGTAACCCTTCTTCTCCGCCTCGTGCCAGAACTGATGCGGGAACGCCAAGCCGAGCGTGCTCGCCGTGGCGGTTTCGCATTTCGTCTCCTGGAGGCACAGGACATCGGGAGCGGCCTGCGCGATGAAGTCCGCCAGCCCCTTGCCGAGGGCCGAACGGACGCCGTTCACGTTCCACGAAAAGATCTTCGCCGTGCTCACTTGGCAGGCTTCTTCTTGGCGTCAGCGGCTTCCTCAGGGGTGGCCTTGCGGCCGAAGAGGGAGTTCATCTTGTCGTCCAAGGAATCCTTGGGGCGCGTCGTCGGCTTGGTGGCGGTCGGCGCGGGCTTTTCGACGGGCGTCGGCTTTTCGACCGCGACGGGCGCGGGCTTCTCCACCGGCACAGGCGCGGTCGGGAGCGGGGCGATCGGCGGAACGTACGGCTTGTCGCCCTTGTACGGCGCGGGAATGGTGCTGCCCTTATCGGCGAGTTCGGCGATCTTGCGACGCACGCCGGCTTCGAAGTCGGTCAGCTTCTGGTCGATCTCGAACTTGAGCCCTTGGGCGCGCACTTCGAGCGTACCGTCGCCGAGGACCTTGGAAAGCTGCAGGACGGCGCCCACGTCGAGCGGGATGTCCGCGACCTTCTTGCCCTTCTCCAGCAACGGCGTGCTCGTCGCGGTCGTGACCAGGACGGACGGCGGCCAGAAGATCGGGCGGGCGTTGAGCGCGGTGTAATCGAGCTTCTGGTTGGCGTCCGCCTTCGGCTTCGTGTCGCTCTTCGCGACCGGCTCGGTCGCCTTCGGCGTCTCCTCCACCATCGGCTTGGCGGGTTCGGCCGGCTTGGCCGGCTCTTCAACCTTAGCGACGGGTTCCGCGGGCTTGGCCGGTTCTTCGACCTTGGCCACCGGCTCAGCGGGCTTGGCCGGTTCGGCGGGTTTGGCCGGCTCTTCGACTTTGGCGACCGGCTCGACAGGCTTCGCTGGCTCGATGACCTTAGGCGCCGGCACCTTGGCCACGGCCCCCACTGGGGCATTCGTGAACGTCGCCGAGAAGGTCGGCAGGAAGAACAGGATGGCGACCGCCCCGACGATGGCGCCGAGCAGGAAGACCATCAGGTGACGAAGGAAAGCGAGCATGGGAGGAAGAAGTTATTAGGAACCGGCCTTGATTTCAATCACGTCGTGCGGGGCGGCCTCACGTTGGCCCGCCGGCGTCACCCGAATGTAACGGGCGTTGGCCCGATGTTCCGTCAAATTACGGGCCCCGAGGTAACCCAGGCCGCTTTGGACCCCGCCAGCGAGGGTGCCGAGCACTTGGTCGACCGTGCCGGAAACTTCCTTCAGGGCTTCGATGCCCTCGGCGGCGACCTTGTTGAACTTGCCGGCGGCCGAATGCCCGTAGCGGGAAGCCGAACCCTTGCGCATGGCTTCGTGGGAACCCATGCCGCGGTATTCCTTATAGGTCTTGCCGTTGATCTCCATCAGCTTGCCCGGAGCTTCGCGGCTGCCGGCGAGAAGACCACCGAGGATGACGACGTCGGCGAGCGTGAGGGCCTTGACGATATCGCCGCTCTTGGTGATGCCGCCGTCGGCGATGATGCGGACGCCCTTGCGCTTGGCGGCCTGGGAGGCGACATACAAGGCGGTGAGCTGCGGGATGCCGACGCCCGCGACGATGCGGGTCGTGCAGATGGAGCCGGGGCCTTGGCCGATCTTCACGGCGTCGACGCCAGCGTCCGCCAAGAAGGCGACGCCGTCGCCGCTGGTGACATTGCCGGCGATGAGGGTAAGGTCCTTGTGCTGCTTGCGGAGAAGGCGGATGGCGTCGCCCACGCCCTTGGTATGGCCGTGCGCGGTGGAGACGGCGAGGGCATCGGCGCCTTCGGCGACGAGCGCCGCGGTGTGGGCCAGGAAGCGTTCGCGGTCGATTTCGCCTTCCGGCGTGCGCGGCACCGAGACGGCGACGCCGACGCGGAGACGGAAGTCGACGTCGCGGGTCGGGCGGACGTGAGCGCGGGATTCCTCGGAGATGCGTTCGATGTCGCTCAGCGTGAACAGGCCGCGGAGGCGGTTCTTGGCGTCGACGACGAGGAGCTTGTTCTGGCCGACGTGGTCGGAGAAGAGGCGGTCGGCCTTGGCGATCGGATCCTTGCCCAGGTCCTTCTCGAAGACGGAGAAGACCTTGTCGCGCGGGATCATCACCTCGGCGACCTTGCGCTGGCCGTGGCGTTCCTTGACCGCGCTGCCCGGCAAGAGACCGAGCAACGTGTTGTCGCGCCCGACGACGGGGAAGGTGCTGAAGGCGAGCCCGTCGGCCTCGATGCGGTGCAGGACCTCCGCGATGGTATGTTCCGGAGAAACGACGGCGGGGTCGCCGATCATGCCGTGGATGTGGTTCTTCACGCGGCGGACTTCGGCGACCTGCTCATCCATCTTCATGTTGTAGTGCAGGAGACCCAGGCCCCCGTTCAACGCCATGGCGATGGCCATGCGGTGCTCGGTGACGGTGTCCATGTCGGACGACAGGATCGGCAACGACAGCGACAAGGCGTCGGACAACGAGGAGTCCAGTCGGGTCATGCGCGGCAAGACTTCGGAATAACGCGTGGCCAGCGAAACGTCGTCGTAGGTCAGGCCCAGCCCGGCGTTGGCCAAGAAGAACTTGTCCGCGGAGAGGTAAAAGCGTTCGTCGAGGGAAACGCGGCCCTTGTTTTTAGAGGAGGCCATAGCAGGTCGGTTTCCCCAAAGGGTGTTAGGGAGGCCCCCGCGCGCTGGCAAATTGTTTTTGCGGCGAAGGGTTATTTAAGGAACGATGCACCCATGATTGACGGCAAATTCGAGTTCAAGCGGGTGCGGCGCCGCTTCCGGCGCCCCTTGCGGACGGGCGCAGGCCCGGTCGAGGCCGTCGAACGCATCTTGCTCCGGACCCAATCCGCGGACGGGGTCGGCTACGGGGAGATCGCCCCTTGGCCGGGTTTCCCGACGGAATCCACCGAGACCGCGGTCGAGGCCCTGCGCTCCGCCCAAGGCAGCCTATCTCACCTCTCGGCAGTCGTGGCCGCGTCCCCTGGCCTGCCGTGCCTCGCCGCCGCCCTCAGCTCGTGCCGGCGCTGGGACAGCATCGCCGCCTTTGGCGGTACCCTGCCCTGCGCTGGCTTGCTCTCCGACGACCCGGACGATGTCTCCCAGAAAACCGCCGCGGGATACCGCACCCTTAAGCTGAAGGTCCTGCCCGAAACCACGATCGCAGACGTCCGCGCGCTCCTCGCCCGTTTCGATGGCACACTACGCCTCGACGCCAACGCTTCGCTCGACCTCGCGGCGGCACGGACGTGGCTGGAATTCGTCCGGAGCGAAGCGCGCATCGAATTCCTCGAGCAACCGTTGCCCGTCGGACACGCCGGCTACGCGTCGCTGGGCACGTCCAAGGTCGCCCTCGATGAATCCTTCCTAACGCCCACGGGACTGGAATGGGATGGACCGGTCGTCGTGAAACCCCTGCTCGTCGGCGATTGGGACCGATACCTGGCTTGGCGCCAAGCCGAGCCCACGCGAGTCGTGGCCTATTCCTCGTGCTTCGAAACCGCCATCGGGCGCCAAGGCGCCTTGTGGCTCGCCGCCCAAGACCTTTCGACCGGCGCCGTGGGTTTCGACACGCTCGGCCGCTTCGAAATGGATGGCCGCGACCGCCATGTCGGCGGGCCCGAAGCCCGCGGCGCGCTGGATATCCGCTGGGATCAATTCTGGATGGAACTCGCATGAACGCCGTCGCCATCTTTCACCGCGACCACACCGCC
>RFQN01000082.1 GCA_009924965.1 Verrucomicrobiota bacterium | reverse complement strand
GAAGTACTGCTTCGCGCTGAACTGCAAGGTGCCCGGCAGCGACTTCGTGATGTTGTAGCCGTTGCGCAGGACGCCTTGGACATCGAGAGTCGTGTTGGCGTCGACGGCGAGGTTGAGATCGTAGGTGGTCGACGTATCCAGGACGACGAGGTTGGAGCCGATGACGTGGGTGACCGGCGTGCCGACCGTGCCGCCGGTGGCGAGGAGACCGCCGTTGGACAGGGTCAGCGTGCCGAAACCGCTGGCGTTGAGCGTGACCGGGCTGGCGCTGTTGATGAGCACGCCCGCGGCGGAACGGGTCAGCAGGCTGGCGTTGCCCGTGGCCGCGTTGCCAGACGCGGCGAGACGGATCACGTCGGACGTCGAGCCGGTGACGCCAGCCGTGTTGAGGTTCGTGTACTGATACTGAAGGTTATTCGTGCCCGCGGCGGTCGCGGCCGTGGAGAGCTGGTAGGTGGTCGGGGTCAGGATGGCCGCGATGGTGGCGCCTTCCGGAATGCCGGCGCCGTTGACCGGCATGCCGACGGCGAGGCCGAAGGTGGAACCCACGGTGACGACCGGGCTACCCGAGACGGTCGTGGAGGAGACCGTCGCGTTGTTGTAGGCCTGGAAGGCTTGGATGCCGCCGACGTTCGCACCCGTGGCGTAACCGGTGGTGTTGTAGGTCGCGAAGTTGACGCCGTTGGCGTCGATCACGTAGGCAGCGCCGTTCGGGGCCAGGATTCCGTTCGTGACGCCCGGCGCAGTCGTGAAGAGCACGCGGTTCAGGGCCGTGCCGTAGGCGGCGTTGGTGCCACCGGTGCGGAACGCAAGGGTGGCCCCGCCCTGCGGGCCGGTCAGCGAACCGAAGGTGATGGCCGAGCCGGCGGCCGTGGTGTTGACGATGAAGGCATCGTTGCCCCAAGCGAAGGTCAGGCCGCCCGTGGTGGTTTCCGTCGAATAGGCCGTCGCATGGGCGGTGTACTCGAAGGTGCCGCCCGCGAAGGTGAGGCCGTTGGCGCCGCCCAAGCGGTTGGCCAAGAAGGCGGTCGAGTTGTCTAGGAACAAGCGCGACGGACCCCAGAACTTCCAGTTCTGGGTCTGGCCGGTGGTCATCGTGCCAGCCGCGCCCGAGAAGCTGACCGTGCCTTCGTAGATGCTCGGGACCGCGGACACAGAGTTGGCGATGGTCGTCGAAATATTGAGCGTACCCGTGCCAAGCTTATTCCAGCTGTGGAGTGATGCGATCGGGGCACCCGACACGTTCAGCACGCCCGTGCCGGAAGTGATGTAATCGAGGATGTGACCGTTCAGGGCGATGCCACCCGTGAGGTTGAGGGTCGCGCCATCGGCCACCCCGATAGTGGCGTCCTGCTGCATCGAGACCTGACCAGCGAGGGTGTTGACGCCCGCCAGCGCAGTCAGCGCCACGTTGCCGAAGCGCCCCGCGTTGACGGTCAGGGTATTAAGGACGACATTGTTCGAGAGCGAGACCCCGCTGGAAAGGGCGATGGTGGCGTTATAAGAGTTATTAACCGCCAGGATGGTGTTCGGGGCGACCGCCGTGGAGTTGGCGATGACCAGCATGCCTTGGTCGACGCGGATACCGCCGACGACCTGCTGCTGCGCGCCCGGATACGAGATCGAACCCGTGCCGGTGAACTGGCCGGCCGTGCCGAGCACGAGGGTGCCACCGCCCGTTTTGACGAGGCCCGAGCCAGAGGTGTTCCCGAGCGTGAAGACCGCGGTCGGCGTGAACGTCGCGCCCTGCGCGACGTCGAAGACGTTGTAAGTGCCGCCGAGGGTGATGGCGCGCGCGGACGTGAACGTCGCGGCGATACCGAGGCCAGCTGGCTGGATGGTCGAGTTGCTGGAGGTCGCGGTGGTGGCACCGCCGAGGATGACCGCGTTGGCGGAGTCACCTAGGCCGGCGTCGGAGGAAACCACCAACGTACCGCCCGTGACAGTGACGTTACCCGTGAAGGTATTAGAGCCACCGAGGACGAGACGACCCGTGCCTGCCTTAGTCAAAGTGCCCGTGCCGCCGATGGCGCCGCCGACCGTGAGGATGCCAGCGTCACCGGTGTAGGTGATCGGCGAACCGTTGACCGTGACGACGCGGTTGCCCGAGAGCGTGACTGCGCCGGTACCGAGGTTCAGGTTGCGGGTGCCCGTGAAGGTGAAGTCACCGGCCCAGGCCTGGGCAGGGTTGGTCGAGAGGGCAACCGGGTTGGCCGTCGTGTTGTCCAGCGTGGTGGTGAACCCGAGGACAGCGGTGCCCGCGCCGAGGGACAACGTACCCGTGCCGAGCGCGCCGGCGCTGTTGACGTTCAGGCCGCTGTTGGCGGCGACCGAGATGCCACCCGAGAGGGTATTGGCGCCGGAGAGCGTGAAGACCGAGCCGTTGCCCGAAAGTGCCAACGAGCCGAGGCCGGCGAAGTTGCCGGCAAAGGTCGCCGGGACGCCCGCCGCGGCGTTGACCGAAAGGGCGACCGCGGCCGGGGTGGTGTCCGCCGTGGTCAGCGTGATCGTACCGCCGGAAGTGCCGAGGTTAGTCAGGGAGAGCGAGGTCACGCCGGCGCCGAAGCCGACGGCGCCACCAGAGACCGTGAGGGCGCCGGAGGTGCCGAGAGCAGCGGTGTTGTTAAGGACCAACGTGCCATTGGTGACGGTGGTCGAGCCGCTGTAGGTGTTGGCGGAACCGAGGACCAGCTTGCCGTTGGCGGTGCCGGTCAAGGTCAGCGAGCCGGAGCCGCTGATCGGGCCAGCGACCGTGAGGGTGGAGCTCGTCGGGGCGAAGGTCGCACCGTTGCCGCTGGTGACCACGCCGCGCTTGGCGTCCAGCGAAAGGTCCGCGGTCGTCTTGAGCGTGCCGCCCGCGATATTGAGGTTGTTCGCCGTGGCGTTCGTCGGGATCGCGCCCAGGTTGGCGTTGGCAGAAGCCGTCAGGGTACCACCGTTGAGGTAGATGTTACCGGTGAAGGTATTCGTGCCCGAGAGGATGAGTTCGCCCGTGCCGGCCTTGACGAGGCTGACCGCGGCGCCGTTGTCGACGACCGGGACGGAGATCGTCAGCGTGCCCGCGCCGTTCTGCTGCACGATGATTTCCTGGCTCGCATACGGAGTCAGGGAAGCACCGGCGTTGACGGACTTGATTTCGTAGCCGTTGGCGCCGACGAAGAGCAAGCCACCGCTGTTGAGCGTGAGCGGCTGGCCACCGAGGTCGAGGGCCTGACCCGCCAGGGTCGTGTTGATCTTGAGCGAGTTCGCCGCCAAGCCCGTGGTGGACGTGGTGGTCGCGCCATCGGTCAGCAAAGAGTTGTCCGTGGAGAGGTTCGTGCCATCGGTGACGAAGGTCGTGTAAGCCGCGAAGCCGCTGACGCCGGTGCCGGCGTTCGCCACGGCCCAATCGGCGCCGCCGACCGTCGCCCACGCGCCAAGGATTCCATTGACGTTCGCGTTGGTGACGACGAGGCCGTTAGCCGCGCTCGGCGTGCCACCCGCGGTGATGTCAAGGGTCGCGCCGACGTTACGGGCGAGGTTGCCGACCGTGAGAAGGAGGCCCGTAGCGCCGTTTTGGCTGAAGACGATCTTGTTGCCGCCGGAAGCGACGGTGAGAAGACCCGGGCTCGAGAGGGTCTGGGAGTCCGTAATGCCGGACTTGCCGAAGAGCGTCAACGTGCCGCCGTTGAGGGTCACGGAACCCGTGCTGGGCAGGATGTTCGTGGCGTTGGTCGTGAAGTCGAGCGTCACGCCGCCCGCGTTGATGTCCAAACCGCCGGTGAAGGTGTTCTGGCCCGAGAGCGTGAGCGTGCCCGTGCCGACCTTGGAGACGGAACCGGCGCCGGAGATCACACCCGCGAAGGCAGTGTTGGTGTTGCCGGAACCGATGGCGGCGTTGCCGCTGACGGTGGCGACTCCGGTCGCGTCGGCGGTGAGATTGCGGCTCAGGGTGACGTAAGCCGAACCGGAAACGGTACCGGAGACTGCGCCCGTGTTGGCGACGGAGAGGGTCGCGTAAGCGGTACCAGCTAAGGTGCCGGAAGCGGCGCTGGTGTTGGCGGCGGAGAGCGTGGCGTAAGCCGAACCCGCGAGGTTACCGGAGACCGCGGCCGTGTTCGTGGCGGAGAGCTTGGCGGCGGCGGAGCCCGTCAAGTCACCGCTCGCGGCGGCCGTGTTGGCGGCGGAAAGGGTGACCGCGGCCGTGCCTGCCAGGGTATCCGCACCGGCCAAGTCAGCCGTGGTCGCAGCGCTCAGGGTGACGACGTTGCCGTTGATGGCGACGATCTTGGTGCCAGCAGCCAGCGCGGCGCCGGTGACCGGCATACCGACCACGAGGCCTGCGGTAGAAGTGACGGGGACGTCCGTGGAGCCGAGCAAGGCACCGGTGGCATCGACGACGAGCGTCGGAGCGGCGGCAATTGCGGTCACCTTGGCGCCCGTGGCGACACCCGTGCCGGAGACCGGCATGCCGACCACGAGGCCCGTGGTGGCAGGGGCGAAGACGACGCTGGCGCCGGAGTCGCCGACGATGGAGTTGACCGTCGGAGCAGCGATGAGTTGGGTCACCTTGGCGCCCGTGGCGACGCCCGTGCCAGTGACCGGCATGCCGACCTGGAGGCCGGTGGTGGCGGTCGCGAAGACCAAGTCCGTGCCAGCGTCACCGACGACAGAGCTGACGGTCGGAGCGGAGGCGAGCGCGGTCACCTTGGCGCCCGTGGCGACGCCCGTGCCGGTGACTGGCATGCCGACCTGGAGACCCGTAGTGGCAGCGGCGAAGACAAGGTTCGAACCACTGTCGCCGATGATGGAGGATACGGTCGGGGCCGCGACGAGCGCGGTCACCTTGGCGCCCGTGGCGACGCCGGTACCGGTGACGGGCATGCCGACGAGGAGGCCAGAGGTCGCAGAGGCGAAGACCAAGCTCGAACCGCTGTCACCCCCGAGGGCGGCGATGGTCGGGGCGGAACTGACGATGGAAGCGATGCGCGTGCCGGCGGAAATGCCCGCGCCGTTGATCGGCTGGCCGACGGCGGCAGCGCCGAGGGCGGAAGTGAAGACGGTGTTGGAACCGCTCAGGCCGCCCGAGGTCGTGAGGGAAGCAACGGTCGAGTTATCGCTGAAGATCGAGCCAGTGACGCCAGCGAGGCCGCCCAGCTTGAAGTTGGCGAGGCCCGCACCAACGGTGCCGGTGGCGCCGGAGGCGCTCAGGTTCAACGTGCCCGAACCCGCGGCGTTGGCGTTATTGAACGTCGTGTTGCTGCTGGCGGAGATGGTCAAGCCACCGGTGAAGGTGTTGTTGCCCGAGAGGACGATGCCACCCGCGCCCGTGCCTTGGCGCGTGAGTCCGTAGTTCCCGATGATCTGGCCGGAGAAGGTGCCCGCGCCCGAAGCCTGGTTCCCGATGGTCGTGTTGGCCAACAGGATGATCGGGCCGCTGAAGGTCGCCCCATCGGTGCGGATCTGGCCGTAGGTTTCACCCGTCGTGCCACCCGAGAGTTGGAAGGTATTGGCAAACGTACCTGTGCCTTGGTAGATAGTCGCACCCGACTCCAGGCGAACGAGCGCAGTGGAGTTCAGCGAGGTCGGCAAGACGACCTTGCCGTTGCCGTTGGCGACGCCGACGGAGAGGAAACCGGTGAACGCGGACATGTCGCCCGACAGGGTCAACGTAGCGGTGCCGGAGGAACGTGGCGACACGTAGAGGTTACCCGCGCCGCTGAAGGCGTTGGCGAAGGTCTGGTCCGCAGCCGGCTTCGAGACGATGATGGCGTTGGCACCGGCGGAAATCGCGACCGGACCCGTGCCGAAGGAAGGCGCCGTGGTCACGGTGGTGTCGGTGTAGAGCGTGCCCGCGAGCACGTTGATGCCACCGGCGCCGGTGTTGGCCGCAGCGTTGAGGCCGAGGATACCTGGGCCGGACTTGGTGAGGGCGCTGGTCAAGGTGACCGTACCGCCGAACCAGATGCCGCCAGCGTTGACGGTGACCGTGCGCGGGGCGGCGATCGTCGTCGCGCCGTTCAGGGTCAGGCCTTGCGTGCCTTGGGCGGTGACGTTGCCACCGAGCGTGAACGCGTTGGTCGGGGTGACCCAGCCCGTCGTGGTGTTGTCGAGAGTGCCGCCATTCCAGGTGAAGGTGCCCGTCCCCATGGAACCGGAGTTCATCAGGTTCAAGGTACCAGCCGTCAGGGTCGTGCCACCGGAGAAGGTGCCGGACGTGTAAAGGGTGAGAGCGCCGGTCGTGTTGACGGTCAACGCGTTCGTGCCGGTCATCGTGCCTTGGATGAAGCCGTAGCCAGAAACCTTGGACGGATCGATGGCCGAACCGGTGAGCGCACCGCCGGCGAGGACGATGGAGTTGGTCGGCGTCAGGGCCGCGAGGTCGAGCGTAGCTCCCATACCCGAGGAACCGTTGCCGACCGTGCCGCCGGAGAAGACGTTGGTGACCTGGCTGTTGATACCGTTGACGGT
>RFQN01000081.1 GCA_009924965.1 Verrucomicrobiota bacterium | reverse complement strand
TTCCCAAAACCCACCTTTCACCTGTTCCCTCCCATGTCTTCCTTCTCCGGTAACCTTCTCGTCGCGCAAAGCGGCGGTCCCACGCCCGTCATCAACGCCAGCCTTGCCGGTGTCATTGCCGAGGCCTTGAACCATGAAGACGAAATCGTCGAGATCCTCGGTGGCCTCAACGGCATCCAGGGCATCCTCCACGAGCAGCTGATCGACCTCGCCGAAGAGTCCCAGCAGACCCTGCGCAACCTCGAGCACACCCCGGGCGCCGCCCTCGGCACCTGCCGCTACAAGGTCAAGAAGCAGGAAGACTTCGACCGCATCCTCCAGGTCTTCGAAGCGCACAACATCCGTTACTTCCACTACATCGGCGGCAACGACTCCCAGGACACCGCCGCCAAGATCGACGCCCTCGCCAAGGAGCGCGGCTACGAGCTCCGCGTCATCGGCGTGCCGAAGACCATCGACAACGACCTGCCCCTCACCGACCACTGCCCGGGCTACGGTTCCGTCGCCAAGCACATCGCCCTGACGGTCCGCGAAATGTCGCTCGATAACGCCGCCATGGGCCGCAACGACTTCGTTTCCGTGCTGGAAGTGATGGGCCGCAACGCGGGTTGGCTCGCCGCCGCCTCCGTCCTCGCCCAGCGCCAGGACAAGCGCGACGACTCCAAGAACGCCGCCAAGAACACCCATTACAGCTGCTCGGCCCCGCACATCGTGCTCCTGCCGGAAGTCCCCTTCAACGCCGATGCCTTCATCCGCCGCGTCGAAGAAGTCCTGAAGACCAACCTCCATTGCTTCGTCGTCGTTTCCGAAGGCGTGCAGGACGAGGCCGGCAACTTCCTCGGCGCCGACACCACGAACACCGACGCCTTCGGCCACGCCGTCCTCGGCGGCGCCGGCGAATACCTCCGCACGCTCGTCGAAGAGCGCTTCTCGGGCGTCAAGGCCCGCGCTTCCAAGCTCGGCATCGCCCAGCGCGCCGCTTCCCACAGCGCTTCCAAGACCGACGTCGAAGAAGCCAAGCTCTGCGGCCGCGAAGCCGTCAAGGCCGCCGTCAAGGGTGAGACCGGCAAGATGGTCATCATGAGCCGCACCGGTAAGGAGCAGTACGGCGTCGAGACCCTCCTCGCCCCCCTGGCCGACATCGCCAACGGCGTGAAGGCCTTCCCGGAGAAGTGGATCGGTGAAGACAAGATGTCCATCCACCCCGATTTCGCCCGCTATGCGCAGCCCCTGATCCAAGGTGAACTGCAACTGCCTTACGAGCAGGGACTTCCGCGTTACGCGCAGCTCTCGGCCAAGCGCGTCCAGCGCAAGCTCGAGGCCTACACCACGGCCTAAGCCGGTCGACGAAAAGCTCGGTTGGACAAGGCCTCCCAGGTTTCTGGGGGGCCTTTCTATTGGGTATTCTTACGGATTGCACCGTAGGGCCGTCACCCTAGTGTTTTACCTTCAAACCCCTCTGCAATGAATACCCTATTCCGAAGCCTCACGCTCGCGGTCCTCGCGTTGCTCCCGGCGGTCGCTTCCGCTGCCCTCCAGAACGGCAAGGTCCAGGTCGGCATGGTGAAAGGCACCGCGACGCTCTTCGACCCCGCCTCCAAGCAGTCGGCCCTGGCTTCGGGCCGCGTCTTTGAACAGGGCTACCGCGTCGAGACCTCCGCGTCGTCGACGGCCGAACTGATCCTCTCCAACGGCTCCACGCTCATCGTCAATCCGGAGTCGCTCGTCGAAGTGCGCACGTTCCGTCAGGTCGTCTCCGAGCTCATCGTCGACGGCGAATACCAGAAGCTCGAGAAGGAACCCAGCCCGTCCGTCACCGAGATCGTCGTCACGCGTGGCAAGGTCATCGGTGAAGTCCGCAAGCTCAACCCCCAGTCCTCCTACGTCATCAAGACGCCCGTCGGCGTGGCCCGCATCCGCGGCACCATCTACACGGTCCAATATTCTTCCGTCGGTCCCAACGCCGGCAAGTTGGTTGTCGGTTGCGTGAAGGGGTCCGTCGAAGCCACCGTCTTCGCCGCCAACTCCGGTCCCGTCTCCGTCGAACCCGGCAAGCAGATCAGCGCCACCGCTGCGCCCCAGTCGACGGCCGCTCCTGGCGAAGCCCCGGCTCCGGGCACCCAGCCTGGCACGACCGAAACCACGCAGCCCGGCACGACCACGCAGCCCGGCACGACCACGCAGCCTGGCACGACCGAAGCGGCTTCGGCCGGCTCCGTGACCATTTCCATGGCCGACATGGACAAGGCCACCATCAGCGCCGTGGGCGCCACCATCGCCGCCTCCACCTCCTTGCCTCCTTCCATCTCCCAGAGCGTCGAAGCCCAGGCCCAGCTCGCTCCGTCCGCCGATCAGATCACGCCGGTGAACGTGAGCACGCCGAAGACCACCGCTTCTGACCCCGTGGCGACCAAGGCGGACGGCACCCCGGCGGAAGCCCCGAAGACGACCACCGCCCCGATGGCCCCGGCTTCGACTTCGACCGGCGGAGGCAACGCCCTCGACGCGACCATCAGCAAGATCACCGACACCGTCCAGCAGGTCGTCGAAAAGCAGCAGCAGCCGAACCCGTCGCCGACGATGTAAGCGGGCGCTCGCCCATCTGGAAAAGGCCCGACACCGTCGGGCCTTTTTTATGGGCGGACTCCGTCGCTTTCTCCTCTCGCTTTGACCTACGCTTGCCCTAACAATCTTCGCATGTCGTCCGTCGGTAAGTTCATCACGTTTGAGGGAGGCGAAGGGGCAGGGAAGTCCACGCAGTTGGGCCTGCTGGCCGCGCGCCTGGAGGGGCATGGTCGCCGCGCCTTGAAGCTGCGTGAACCCGGTGGCACCGCCTTGGGCGAGCAGCTGCGCGAAGTCCTGAAGAGCCGCGAGACGCTGGACCTCGCGGTCTCCGCCGAGGCGCTCCTGTTCGCCGCCTGCCGCGCTCAGCTCGTCGATGAGGTCATCCGTCCGCAGCTCGCGCAGGGCACGTTCGTCCTCTGCGACCGCTTCATCGATTCCACCGTGGCCTATCAGTCCGGCGGCCGTGGCCTGGACCGCGCGCTCATCACGTCGGCCAACCGCCTGGCCTGCGGGACGGTGCACCCCGACCTCACCATCCTGCTCGACCTCGACCCTTCCCATGGGCTGGGGCGCGCCTCCATCCGCGACCACGGCAAGCATGATCGTTTCGAGGCCTTGGGCGAAGGCTTTCACTGCAAGGTGCGCGCGGTCTACCACGAACTCGCCGCGGCCGAGCCACAGCGCTTCCTCGTCCTCGACGCGACCCGCGATCCCCAAACCCTCTCCGAGGAGATCTGGCATGAAGTCCGCCGCCGCTTCCTCTGACCTCGAGTCGCTCCCGGCGCTCAAGGTCCTCCTGCGCGCCCGCGCCGAGGGCCGTATGCCGCATGCGGTCCTGCTCACGGGCCCCAATCCTGATTTGCTGCAGCAGGTTGCCGATCGCCTCGCCGCGATCCACCTGGACGTCGCCGATCCCATCGCCCATGCGGATTGCCGCGTGCTGCGCCCGTCCAAGAAATCCCGCCGCATCAACGTCGAGAACACCTTGGAGGTCGTCACGGACCTGCGCCTGACTTCCGTTTCGGCCCGCCGCGTCGTGATCGTCCATGAACCCGATCGCTTCGAGTCCGTCGCCGCCAACGCTTTCCTGAAGACCCTCGAGGAACCGCCAGCGGGCACGCTCATCATCCTGCAGACGACGAACTATTACCGCGTCCTGCCGACCATCCTCAGCCGTTGCCTGCGTTTCCACGTCGGCGGCGCGACGCCCGAGCTGACGGACGCCGCGTGGACGGATTGGCTGCGTGAGTTCGACAAGCTCATGGGCCGCCTCGCTGGCGCTGGGACGGCCAGCGCCCGCTCCAGCGAGGTCGTGATCCCGCTGTACGCGCTCTGCGCCCGTTTCGAGGTGCTGCTCGAGCTCTTCGTCGAGGAGGCCTTGAAGGCGGCCCCGCCACCGCCCCCGACGGACCAAGACGAGGACGATGCGGAAGTCGCCTACGAGGAGTCCATCCGCCGCGGCATCCGGACACGCATGTTGGCGGCCTTGGAGGAACGCCTGCGCCTCGTCGGCCGCGCGCACCCAGCCTGCGGCCTCCAGGTGGCCGAAGCGGTCGACCTGCTCGAACAGGCCCGCATCCGCCTCGAGCTCAATTACCAGATCGTCGCCGCGCTCGAAGGGTTCTTCCTGCGCACGCTGCGCGTCTTCGCCGCCCGTACGGCCACCCCCGCTTCCTGACATGCGTTTCCTTGCCCTGTGCTTTTGCGTGGCCGCCTTCGCGGCCGACCCTGCTCCCGACCAGCGTCGCCGCCCAGAGGTCGAGCGCGCCATCGCCCAGATGACGCCCACGATCGTGCGCATCGAGGTGATCTCCGAAGACGGCGCCGATGGCCGCATGCTGCGCCAACACTCCGTGGGTTCGGGCGCCATCATCGACGCCCAAGGCCATGTCGTGACGAACTACCATGTCGCCGGGCGCGGGGCCACGTTCCTCTGCCGCTTGGCCGACCGCGAGGAATTGCCGGCGACCCTCGTGGGTGCCGATGCCATGACCGACGTCGCCGTCATCAAGCTCGACCTCAGCCGCCGTCGTGCCCAGACGCCTTTGCCGATCGCGCAGTTCGCGGATTCCGACCGCGTGCGCGTCGGGGATACCGTGCTCTCGATGGGGTGCCCGGCGGGCCTGACGCAGTCCGTCACCTTGGGCATCATCGCCAACGACGCGATGGTGATGACGCGGTTCGTCGGGGGCATGAACCTCGACGGTGAATCCGTCGGCGAGCTGGTGCGCTGGTTCGGCCATGATGCCGTCATCTTCGGCGGCAATTCGGGCGGCCCGCTGGTCGACACCGACGGCCGCATCGCCGGCATCAACGAAATCGGCGTCGGTAGCCTCGGTGGAGCCATTCCCGCCAATACGGCCAAGACCGTCGCCGCCGAGCTCATCCAGCATGGCCGCGTCCTCCGTGGTTGGACGGGGGCGGAGGTCCAGCCGTTGCTACGCTCGCTTTCCGCGAAGGCGGTCAAGGGTGTCCTGGTCCGCGGTGCCTTGGAAGGCTCGCCCGCCGCCGCTGCTGGCTTGCGCCAAGGCGACCTCATCACGGCCGTCAACGGTCAGGAGGTCTCCGCCGACTGCGAGGAGCTCATGCCGGCCTACCATCGCCTTGTTTCGTCGCTCCGTCCTGGGGTGGCCGTGCCCTTCGTGGTCCGTCGGGGCGAGCAGACGCTGACGCTCTCGGTCCAGCCCATCGAACGCGAGGCGAACGAAGCCCGCGAGGTGGAGCTCACGTCCTGGGGCCTCACGGTCCGCAACCTCACGCGCATGAGCGCCCTCTACGCCAAGCGCGCCGACACGCACGGCGTGCTCGTCGATTCTCTGCGCGCCGGCGGCCCCGCCGCTGAAGCGAAGCCTGCGCTGATGGAAGGCGACATCATCCTGACGGTCGCCGGCCAAGCCGTCGCGAATGCGGCGGCGCTCCGACAGGTGTCCCGCGACCTGCTAAAGGATAAGGCCGAACCCGAGCCGGTCCTCGTCGGCTTCGCCCGCGGTAACGCGCAGATGCTCTCGGTGGTGCGCATCGGGCCTGAGGTCGATCCGGCCATCGCGCCGCGGGCGCCGAAGCCTTGGGCGGGCGTCTCGACCCAAGTCTTGACCGCGGAGATCGCCAAGGCCTTGAACCTGAAAGGCAAGGCCGGCGTGCGCGTCACCCAAGTGCTGCCGAATTCGAACGCCGAGAAGGCCGGCCTGAAAGTCGGCGACCTCCTCGTGAAACTCGACGGCAAGGTCATTCCGGCGCGTCGCCCCGAGGACTCCGAAGTCTTTGCCGCTCTCCTGCGTGAGTATCCCGTCGGCACGGACGTCGAACTCGACGTGCTCCGCGACGGCGCGGCGCTCAAGGTCACCTTGCACCTCGCGGAATTGCCTGCGCCGCCTTCGGAACTCCCCACGGTGAAGGACACCCGTTTTGGCTTCTCGGCCCGTCAGCTCGGCTATGACGACAAGGTCCAGCGCAAGGTGTCGACCGAGACGCAAGGCGTCATCGTCACCAAGGTTGAGCGTTCGGGCTGGGCGGACCTCTCGGGCCTCCGCGCCGGCGACATCGTCTACACGATCAACGACCTTCCCGTCACCGACAACGTCACCCTCAGGGCCGCCTTGGCGAAGCTCTTGGCTGATAAGCCCCGGCACGTCGTCTTCCAGGTGCGCCGCGCCGTCTCCGGCGCCTACCTGGAGTTCGAGCCGGATTGGACGGCCTTCGAAGCCACGAAATAACCTTACCCCATGCGTACCCTCAGCCTCGCCCTCGCGGCCTTCCTCGTCCACGCCCCTGCGTCTTTCCTGCACGCCGCCGAACCGGCGCCCAAGATCGAGGAGACGGCTCGGCAGCTCTTCAAGGCCCACGCCGATTCTGTGCTCACCGTGCGCGCCACCGTCGCCCTTACGATGTCCGCGGGCGACAGCCCTTCCCAGAGCCGTGACCAGACCGTCGAGGAGTTTGGCACGGTCGTCACCGCCGACGG
>RFQN01000009.1 GCA_009924965.1 Verrucomicrobiota bacterium | reverse complement strand
CGCCCAGTTCGAGCGCGAGTTCAACGACGACCTCTGCGTCATCGCCCATGCGGTGAAGCAGTACGGCCTGCCGGCCAACCTGAAGCTCTCCGTGCACAGCGGCAGCGATAAGTTCTCCATCTACCCGGCCATCCGTCGCGCCCTCGCCAAGCATGGCGCCGGCGTCCACGTGAAGACCGCGGGCACCACCTGGCTCGAGGAAGTCATCGGCCTGGCCGAAGCCGGCGGCGCGGGCCTTGCGCTCGCCAAGGAAATCTACGCCGAAGCCCTGTCGCACATGGACGAGCTCTGCCAGCCGTACGCGACCGTCATCGACATCGACCGCTCCAAGCTCCCCGCCGCCTCCGTGGTCAACGGTTGGACCAGCGAGCAGTTCGTCGGCGCGCTGCGCCACGACCAGAAGAACCCGCTCTACAACGCGAACATCCGCCAGCTGATCCACGTCGGCTTCAAGGTCGCCGCGAAGATGGGCCCGCGCTACCTCGAGCAGCTCAAGGCTTGCCGCGAGTCGTGCGCCCGTAACGTCACCGGCAACCTCTTCGACCGCCACATCAAGCCGCTCTTCCTGTAAGCGGCTGGAGCGGTGGACATTCAGGGCGCGGAGCGATCCGCGCCTTTTTCATGCCCGACGTCGGGTGACCCGGTAGCCGAGCGCCGTCAGCCCGACGGTCAGGCCGAAGAGGAGCAGCTGCAGGACCGGCACCATCAGGAAGACCAGCGGTGCCAGCGAGCCTGGCTTGTCCCGCCAGTGCGGATCGAAGTCCGCGTAGACCCCGCAGAGCAGGGTGGCCACGGCCTCGAAGAGCAGGCAGGCGATGAGCAGCAGCGGTTCGGTGCGCCGGCGAACGACGAAGAACGCGACGATGAACGGCACCAGCGGAGGGACGACGTAGAGCACGTTCCCCCAAGACCGGCTCGGCTCGTAGCGGTCAAAGTCATGGATGAAGAACCGCAAGGACAGCGCCAGCGCCAGCAGCAGCCCCAAGAACGCGCCCGCGAGGGCCAGCTTCTGCAAGGTCGTCCGCGGCGCTGGGGCGGCTTCGTCGGTGGTGGGCGAGTTCATGCGAGCAGGCTGGAACAGTAAGGTGCCTAGGCAAGCCCAAGCCTGAGCGCTCCGGGGTTTTCGCCTTGTTTCGTCCAAGCAGAGACCTAGTTTTCGGGCATGGCCGGCCCCTGGCTAACTTTCCGTGCGTTCCTAGGTGCCGTCGTGGCCGTGTTGGGATGGCCGCAGAGCGTCGCTGGTGCGGTGGATTTCGTGCGCGAGGTGAGGCCTATTCTCGAAGCGAATTGCTTCCGATGCCATGGACCTGAAAAGCAGAAGAGCGGTTATCGCTTGGACGTGAGCCGCATCGCCCTTCACGGCGGCGAGGCGCATGCGCCTAATATCGTGCCTGGCCAGCCGGCACAGAGTCCTTTGCTGCGTTTCATCTCCGGTGCGGATGCCGCGCTGCGGATGCCGCCCAAGGGCGACCTGCTTTCGGCAGCGGAGCAGGCGACGATCCGGGCTTGGATTGCCGAAGGGGCGGTGTGGCCGGCCGCTGCGGATACCGTATTGCCCGACCCCCTGGCGTGGTGGTCGTGGCGTCCCTTGGCGGCGCCGACCGCTCCCGCCGACGGCTCGGCTGCGATCGATACCTTCGTGCGGGCCAAGTTGGCCAAGCAGGGCCTCCATCCGTCTGCGCCCGCCGATGCGGCCACCTTGCTTCGACGGGTCTCGCTCGACCTGACGGGTTTGCCGCCGACGCCGGTCGAGACAGCGGCCTTCCTGGCCGACTCGGCACCGGATGCCTATGAGCGTCTGGTCGAGCGCCTCCTGGCCTCGCCCCGCTATGGCGAGCGCTGGGCCCGCCATTGGCTCGACGTCGTACATTATGGCGATACCCATGGATACGATAAGGACAAGCCGCGGGAGCACGCGTGGCCTTATCGAGATTACGTGATTAGGGCCTTGAACGAGGATAAGCCTTACCCCCGTTTCGTGCAGGAGCAGGTTGCCGGCGACATCATGTACCCGGGGACACGCGATGGACTCGAGGCCCTAGGCTTCTTAGCGGCTGGGCCGTGGGATTTCATCGGCCATGCGGAGGTGCCGGAGTCGAAAGTGGACGGCAAGATCGCGCGGCACCTCGACCGCGATGACATGCTGGCGAACACGATGGGGACCTTTACCAGCCTGACGGTGCATTGCGCACAATGCCATGGCCACAAGTTCGACCCCATCACCCAGGAGGACTATTATGGGCTTCAAGCGGTCTTTGCGGCCGTGGATCGGACTGATCGCCCGTATTATCCCGCTGACGCCACGAATGCCTTGGCCGAGCGTTTGCAGCGTCGCCAAAAGGACTTGCGGAAGACGATCCAGCAGACGGAGGCCGCGCTGGGCGCCCAGGCTGGCGAAGCCTATGCGGCCTTGACCCGTCGACTGGAGGGCATGTCGCGGACCGCCGCCGCCAAGGTGGGCAATCCCACGCCCGATTACGGTTATCATGCGCAGATTGCCGCCCGGGCCGACACGCTGAAGTGGGTGCAAGTCGACCTGGGCCAGCGCGTCGACCTAGCGCAGGTCGTCCTAGCCCCTTGTTACGACGACTTCAACGGCATCGGGGCAGGTTTCGGATTCCCCGTGCGCTTCAAGGTGGAAGTCAGCGACGATCCGGACTTTCGCCAAGGCGTCCAACTGCTTTGGCGTGGCCACGACGAGCGGTTCATGGCGGACCTCCCGAATCCCGGGCTGAAGCCCTATGTGGTGTCGGTCGAACCCGAAGACGCGGTCGCTGGACGCTATGTGCGCGTCACCGCGGTCAAGTTGGCCCCTCGCCAAGGCGACTTCATCTTGGCCCTCGCCGAACTGGAGGTCCGAACCGCGAATGGACAGAACGTCGCGCAAGGCCGACCGGTCCAAGCCTTGGATTCGATCGAGGCCGCTCCGCGTTGGCGCCGGGCCAACCTCACTGACGGGCGCGCCCCGGTGCGTCCGTCGGCGGATGAGTTGAGCCAGCTGCGTGCGGAACGCGACCGCATGCTGGAAGCGGTCGCCGCGCCAGCCGTGGCCGCGGCCTTGCGCACCCAGCGCACGGAAGCGACGGAGGTTGCCGCGGAGTTGGCGCGTTTGCCGCCGCCGGCCTTCGTCTACGCCGCCGGGATCCATACGGGGTCGGGCGCGTTTGCGGGCACAGGCGCTTCCGGCGGGCTCCCGCGTCCGATCTACCTCTTGGCCCGCGGCCAAGTCACGCAGCCGCTCCGCGAGGTGTCGCCCGGCGCCATCGCCTCCTTGAGCGGAGGGTCCGCCCGGTTTTCTTTGCCTGCGGACGCGGGGGAGGGCGATCGACGCGCGGCCTTGGCCCGCTGGTTGACTGCGGGAGAGAACCCGCTGTTCTGGCGAAGCATCGTGAACCGCGTTTGGCAGCACCATTTCGGCCAAGGCATCGTCGAGACGGCGAACGACTTCGGTCGCAACGGGGCTTTGCCCACCCATCCGGAACTTTTGGATTGGTTGGCGCGCGACTTCCGCGATCACGGAGGATCGCTGAAGCGCCTGCATCGGCAGATCGTGCTGAGCGCCACCTATCGTCAGTCGTCGGCTGACGATCCGCGCGCCAGCCGCGTCGATGCGAGTAACGCCCTCCTTTGGCGGCAGCAACGCCGGAAGCTCTCGGCGGAAGAGATGCGGGATGCCGTGCTGCTGGCCAGCGGCCGGCTGGATCTCGCCATGGGCGGGCCGGGCTGGCGTGATTTCGTCCTCGAGCGACCTGAACACTCCCCCCACTATCGCTATGACTTGGCCGACCCGGTCGACCCGCGCACCTTCCGCCGGGCCATTTACCGTTTTGTCGTGCGTTCGCAGACCCAACCTTGGATGACGTCGCTGGATTGCGCCGATCCCTCGATACGAGTCGACCGCCGCACCGAGAGCGTGTCCGCCCTCCAGGCCCTCGCGTTGCTCAATAATGGGTTCATGCTGACGCAGTCTGCAGCGTTGGCCGAGCGCGTGAGCCGCGAACGTCCGGATTTGGAGGCGCAGGTCGGCTGGGCCCATGAGCTGGTCCTCGGCCGTCCGCCGAGCGCGGCCGTGCGCGGCCGTTTGGTGGCGTTCGCTCGCACGGAGGGATTGCCCGCGACCTGCCGGGCGCTCTTCAACCTCAACGAATTCGCGTTCGTCGACTGAACCATGGGTCATCCCTCGCCATACCATCGTCCCATCAGGCCAACGCCCCTGACTCGTCGCGACTTCCTCTGGCAGGCTGGGGGTGGCCTAGGCGGGGTCGCCTTGGCGGCGCTGTTGGGTCCGGAACAAGGTTTGGCCGCGTCGGGCAAGTTGTCGGGCTGCTTGCACCATCCCCCCAAGGCCAAACGCGTCGTGCAGTTCTTCATGGCGGGTGCCGCTAGTCACCTGGACCTCTTTGACTTCAAGCCGGAACTGGTCAAACGTCATGGTCAGCCTAGTGATTTCGGCGAAAAGGTGGAAGCCTTCCAGAATGGCCTAGGACCTTGGATGCGCCCGTTTTGGGATTTCCGGCCGTACGGCCGCTCCGGCAAGATGCTCAGCGAAGTCACGGCCCCTTTGGGGGCGGTTGTGGATGACCTTGCGTTCATTCATAACATGGTCGGCAAGTCGGGCGTCCACAGTACCGCCACGCTGCTGCAGTCGACCGGCTTTCAGTTGCCGGGGTTTCCCGGCGCGGGGTGTTGGGTGAGCTACGCCTTGGGGTCTGAAAACGATAACCTGCCGGCGTTCGTGGTATTGCCCGATCATCGTGGCTTCGCCTCGAATGGGGTGAAGAACTGGGATGCGGCTTTTCTGCCGGCCCAACATAGCGGGACCATCATCAGGCCTGGAGCCGCTAATCCGGTCGCCGATTTATTCCCTGGCCCCGGGGCGGGGGCCTTGCGTCCCGGCAGCGAACCGGCCACCCATGCCTTGCTTGCCGAACTGAACCAAGCCCATGCCGACCTGCGCCCTGGGGATGCGCGCCTTGAGGCGCGGATCCGGAGCTACGAGTTGGCCGCGCGGATGCAGCTCGCCGCGCCCGAAGCCCTGGACCTAAAGTCCGAACCGGCCCACGTGCAGAAGCTCTATGGGCTGGAACGCGGCCCGCAGGCGTGGGCCAAGGAAATCAATGAGGCGGAGGAAACCTTCGTCTTTGGGCAACGTTGCCTGGCGGCCCGTCGGCTGTTGGAGCGGGGCGTCCGGTTCGTGCAGGTCTGGAGCGGCAACGACAATGGCTTCCCGCGTCGAAATTGGGATTCGCATGAGGACGTCAAGCGCGACCATGGACCCTTGGCCCTCGGCATGGCGCGCGGTATCGCCGCCTTCATCCAGGACCTCAAGCAAAGAGGGCTGTTCGAGGACACCATCATCCTGTGGACAACCGAGTTCGGACGGATGCCTTCATCCCAAGGAGGGAAGGGACGGGATCATAATCCTTTTGTCTTCACCAATTGGCTCGCCGGCGGTGGCATTAAGGGCGGGGTCACCGTCGGCGAAAGCGACCAGTGGGGGTTTAAGCCCCTCGATCGAGCTAATCCGACGCAAGTCTACGATGTGCACGCGACGCTCCTGCACTTGCTGGGCATAGACCATACGCGCCTGACCTTCCGCAATAACGGCATCGACCGGCGGCTGACCGACGTCCATGGCCACGTGCTGACCGGGCTCTTGGCCTGACCGCAGGCTTGTCCTGAAACGTTCCTTACCCTTAAGTGGGGCAACCCCGACCTCCCATGCGTTTCCTGGCCTTGTTCTTTGCCCTCGCCGTCTCGGCGGCGGAGCGCCCCAACATCCTGCTCATCGTCGGAGACGACATGGGCTATGCGGACGTCGGCTTTCATGGCTGCAAGGACATCCCTACGCCGCACCTGGACGCCCTCGCCGCCGCCGGCGTGCGCTGCACCAATGGGTACGTCACGGGGCCCTATTGCTCGCCGACGCGCGCAGGCTTGCTGACGGGCCGTCAGCAGAACCGCTTCGGCCATGAATATAACCCCGGGGGCGGCAACGGGCTGCCGTTGACGGAGACGCTGCTGCCGGAACGTCTGGCCAAGGCGGGTTATGCGACCGGCATGGTCGGCAAATGGCACCTGGGGGCGAAGCCTGAGCAGACGCCCCCGCGCCGCGGTTTCGAAGAATTCTTTGGCTTCCTCGGCGGCGCCCACAGTTATTTCAACACGGGCGGCATCCTCCGCGGCGCCGAGCCCGTCAAGGAGATGGATTACACCACCGATGCCTTCGGCCGCGAGGCCGCCGCGTTCGTGCGCGGCCATAAGGACAAGCCTTGGTTCCTCTACCTGGCCTTCAACGCCGTGCACACCCCGATGGACGCGACCGACGCCCGGTTGGCGAAGTTCGCCGCGATCGCCGACAAGAAGCGCCGGACCTATGCGGCCATGATGTCCGCGCTCGACGACAACATCGGCCGCGTGCGCCAAGCGCTGCAGGAAAGCGGCCAGGCGGAGCGCACGTTGATCTTCTTCATCAGCGACAACGGTGGACCGACCATGAACGGCACGACCACCAACGGTTCCAGCAACGCCCCGTTGCGTGGCTCGAAGCGGACCACCCTAGAAGGCGGCATCCGCGTCCCGTTCCTCGTCGCTTGGCCCGGCCAGCTGAAGCCCGCGGTCTATGATTCGCCGGTCGTCCAGCTCGACCTGCATGCGACCGCCTTGGCCGCCGCAGGCGTCACGGTGGGTCCCGAGGCGAAGTTGGAGGGCGTCGACTTGTTGCCTCATTTCTCCGGTGCCAAGAAGGAAGCCCCGCATGACGCGCTCTACTGGCGGTTCGGCGCGCAGATGGCGATCCGCCAAGGCGATTGGAAGCTCGTGCGCTACGACGGCAACGCGGATACCAACACCGGTAAGGCGCAGCCCGTCAGCGCGGTGAAGCTCTATGACTTGTCCAAGGACATCCATGAGGACAAGGACCTCGCCGCCGAACAGCCCGAGAAGGTGAAGCAGCTGCAGGCCCGGTGGGATGAGTGGAACCACGGCAACGTGAAGCCCCTCTGGGGGCCGGATTACGGTGACGACGATGGCGCGGAGCCCGGCGCGGGGAAAAAGAAGAAGGCCGGCAAGTAGCCTACTTGGACAACGCCGCGCCGTTATCCTGCGGCATCGAACGGTGCCAGACGAGCAGGGCTCTCGTCAGGCGTTCCACCGTGGCGGGCTCCTGTTGTGTGAGGTCGCGCGTCTCTCCGGGGTCCCGCTTCAGGTCGTAGAGGTGCGGCTTTGTGCCATCGTATTCACAGAGCAGTTTCCAGTCGCCGTCGCGGATGGCGAGGTCAGGCGCCGGCTCGGGCAGGGCGGGCGGCCAGGTCTTGCGGTCGGGCGGTCGACTCCAGCAAAGCGGCCCGGCATGCGAAGATTCGGCTTTGCCAAGCAAAGTCCCGGAAAGGTCTTGTCCATCGAGTGCCACCGAGTTGGCGGGCTGGACGGCGGCGAGCGCGGCGAGGGAAGGCGCTAGGTCCATGCCGGCGAAAACCGAGACCTCGTTACGCGCCCCGACCTTGTCCTTAGCCATCAGCTTGGGCGCCCAGACGATCAACGGGGAGCGGATGCCGCCTTCGAAGAGCTGCGTCTTATGCCCGCGGAACGGACCCGCCCGGCCGGCGCCAGGCTCGGGGCCGTTATCGGAGCAGACGACGAGGATCGTGTTGTCGCGTAAGGCCGGGTCGGTGCGTATGCGGTCGAGGATCCGGCCTAGTTGCCGATCCATTTCCTCAAGGACGGAGAGGTAGAGCCGGTGCTTCCCGGGCGTCCACTTTTCGAGTGGAGGGAAATAAGGGCTGTGCACGTCGTCGGGCCAGAGGTTGACGTAGAAAGGCTTTTTCTTCGCGGCGGCGTCGGCGATGAAGCGCAGGGCCGCATCGGCGTAGCCCGTGGTGATCTGCGAGCGGTCCATCCACGTGACCGGTCCGCCGAGGCGTTCGGCGTCGGCCCAGATCTTCTTGAACTCGGCGGCGTCCGGCGTGCGGGTCAGCGGAAGCAACTTCGGCCCCATACCCTCGAAGTTGGTGAGGGAGGCATCGAAACCGTAGTTGGCGATGGCTGGGGCGTCCGCGACGTCGCGTTGTCCGCCTAAGTGCCATTTGCCGAAATGTCCGGTGGCGTAGCCAGCGGCTTGGAGCGTGCGGCCCAGCGAAGGCGCGCGTGGGTCGAGCCACTGCGCCATGCCGCGGCGGGCGTTGTCGGCGCGGTTGTTGAGATAGGAGGTGATCTTCCACCGTTGCGGGTATTGGCCCGTCAGCAGGGCGCAGCGCGACGGCGAACAGATCGGCGAATTAACGTAGAACTGCGTGAAACTTAGCCCCTCGGCGGCGAGACGGTCGATGTTCGGCGTCTTGGCCTCCGTGTTGCCGAAGCAGGAGAAGTCGCCCCAGCCCATGTCGTCGATCAGCACGAACAGGATGTTCGGGCGATCCGCGGCCGGCAGGGCCAGCGGCAGCAGGGCGCAGAGCAACAGGCGCCAAGCGCTCATTTCCGGGGGGCCGCGTTGCCGGGCGGCACGGCGTCCTTGAGCAGCGCCGCCAGCCGGGCCTGCATGGCCTTGACGCGGTCCGGCTGCGTGGCGGCGAGGTTCTTGGTCTCGCTGGGATCTTCCGTGAGGTGGTAGAGCGCCAGTGGTTCGTACTTTGCCGTGGCCTTGGCAGCTTTGCCCTTCGCCTTGGCCTTCGCCCCGTCCGCTTCGTCTTCGGCCGCCTCTTCGGTGGCGTTCAGCTGCAGCAGCTTCCACTCGCCCATGCGCACCGCGGCGCGGACGGGACCCTGCGTGGACACGCAGAGGATGGCGTCGTGCGGCGAGGGTGCGCCTTGCGTCAGCGTTGGCCAGAGGTCCAGGCCATCGATGGGTAGTTTCTGTTCGAGCGACCCGCCGCCAAGTTTGATGAGGGTCGGGTACCAGTCCACCATATGGAGGGGTTCGCGAAGGCGCTGCCCGGCGGGGATGTGTCCAGGCCAGCAAGCAAAGGCGGCGGCTCGGACGCCGCCTTCGTAGATCGTTCCTTTATGGTCGCGGAGGGGCGTGTTGTCGCCCGGGGGCGGTCCGCCGTTGTCGCTGGAGAAGACGATCAGCGTGTTTTCGAGTCGGCCGGCTTGGCGGAGGCTGTCTTCGATGCGGGCGATGGCTTCATCGACCGCGGCCAGCATGCCCGCGAGCTTTTGCCGGTTGTTCTTCAGGTTTGGGTAGGGCTTGAGGTAAGTTTCTGGCGCTTGGAAAGGACCATGGACGCCGTTGAAGGGCACGTAGAGGAAGAGCGGCTTATCCTTCGGTTGGCGGTTGATGATGCGGCACGCTTCGTCGCGCAGCAGGTGCGTCGTGTAGCCTTCTTCCTTCAGCGCCTTTCCGTCGCGATACCAGTCGAGTTCGCCTCCGCGTTCGTGCGTGAAATAATCCAGCATCCCAAAGTAGTGGCCGTAATGATGCTCGAAACCGCGCGACAGCGGCAGGTATTCGGGCTTGAATTCGCCGAGGTGCCATTTGCCGACGATTTGGGTGGAGTAGCCTGCTTGCTTCAAGGCGTCCGCCAATGTCCGCTCAGCGAGCGGCAGACCCCAGGTCGCGTGCGGGCTCACGATGGAGTAGACGCCCGTGCGTGTCGGGTAGCGGCCCGTCAGCAAGGTGGAGCGGGTGGGGGAGCAGACCGGCTGCACGTAGAAGTGTTCGAGCACGGTGCCGGCCTTGGCTAGGCGGTCGATGGTCGGGGTCAGGATCTGCTTGCCGCCGTTGAAGCCACAGTCCGCGTACCCGAGGTCGTCGATCAGCAGGAACACAATGTCGGGCCGCTGGGGTGCGGCGGAGGCCAGCCAAGGGCAGAGCAGGGCGAAGAGAAGGGCACGGGGGCTCATGGGGTGGCACCCTTTATGCCACTCCAGCTGCGCTCTGGCACCTAAAATATTGCCCTGTCGCTTAGCGCTGCGGGCCGCTGCCGAAGCGTGGACGGACGTCGATGCCGGGCTGCGTACCGCGGACGGGGCCGCTGCCGAAGCCACCGCCAACGTCGGTCGCGTACCAGGCTTCGACCTTCTCGCGCGCCCATGGGGTCTTGCGCAGGAAGGTGAGGCTCGACTTCACCGAGGGGTCGAAGAGGAAGCAGCGGATCGGGATGCGATGACCCATCTCGTTCCAGCCGTGCTTGGCTTCGAGGTATTTGACGATCGTCTCGAGGGTCACGCCGTGGAGCGGGTCGCGCGGATGCTGGCGCGGCTCGGTCATCAGGCGCGGCTGGCGTAGTCGCGAGCGTAGGCTTCGGCGAAATACGTCAGGATGACGTCGGCCCCGGCGCGGCGGATGGCGAGGAGCGATTCGTCGCGCGCGGAACGGAGGTCGAGCCAGCCTTTCTCGGCGGCGGCCTGCAGCTGCGCGTATTCGCCGGAGACCTGGTAGGCCGCGAGCGGGAGATCGCAGGCTTCGCGCAGGTCGCGGATGATGTCGAGGTAGGCGCCGGCGGGCTTGACCATGAGCAGGTCCGCGCCTTCCGCGGCGTCGAGCGCGGCTTCGCGCAGGGCCTCGCGGCGGTTGGCCGGATTCATCTGGTAGGAGGCCTTGGAGATGGCGGCTTCGCCGGGCTTACGGGCGCTGCCGACCGCATCGCGGAAGGGGCCGTAGAAGGCCGAAGCGTATTTGGCGGAGTAGGCAAGGATGCCCGTGCCGGTGTGGCCGGAGGCGTCGAGGGCCGTGCGGATCGCACCCACGCGGCCGTCCATCATGTCTGAAGGCGCGACGAAGTCGGCGCCGGCTTGGGCCGTGAAGAGGGCCATCTTCACGAGCGCTGCGACGGTCTCGTCGTTGTCCACGTCCGTGCCGTCCTCGTTAAGGATGCCGTCGTGGCCGTGCGTGGTGTAAGGGTCGAGCGCGATGTCGGCGAAGACGACGATGCCGGGGCACTTGGCCTTCACTTCGCGGATGGCGCGCAGCGCGAGGTTGTTCGGGTTGAGCGCTTCGGCGCCTTCGGCGGTCTTGCGCTTCGGGTCGATCTTCGGGAAGAGCGCCACGCCTTGGACGCCGAGGAGTTGGAGTTCCGCGCACTTGGCGGCGAGCTGCGCCAAGGGGATGCGGCTGATGCCCGTGAGGGATGCGATGGGTTCGGCCTGTTCGCCTTCAGTGACGAAGAGGGGCTGAATCAGGTGCCGGGGCTCGACGACGGTTTCCGAGAGCATCGCGCGGATGCCAGCCGAGGCGCGGAGGCGACGGAGGCGGATGGGCTGATTCAGGGAGTCCGACATGGGAAGAGGGGAATAGCCCTTTGGTTTAGGCAGGGCAACGGCGAAGGATTTATGGGGCCGACCTGACACGCCCAAGGTGTGACACTTTGTCAATTAGTCCCGTCCTCGCCGGTCCCTTTAAGCCCATAATCCCAATAAATAGCCTAAAACCGTTGTTTTGGGCCTTGGCACAAGCCCTGCCTATCAAAGCCACATTCTTAATACACACCATATGAGCAAAATCATCGGCATCGACCTCGGTACTACCAACTCCTGCATGGCCGTCCTGGAAGCAGGCGAGTCCGTCGTCATCCCCAACTCCGAAGGCGCCCGCACCACGCCCTCGATCGTCGCCTTCACCAAGAACGGCGACGTCCTCGTCGGCCAGGCCGCCAAGCGCCAGGCTGTGACCAACCCGAAGAACACGGTCTTCTCCGCCAAGCGCCTCATCGGCCGCAAGTTCGGCGAAGTGAAGGCCATCGCTTCCAAGCTGCCTTACAAGGTGGTCGAAGGGAAGAACGGCGACGCCGCCATCGAATGCGAAGTCGACGGCAAGCCCCGCGTGTTCGCGCCGGAAGAAATCGCCGCCAAGGTCCTCGCCAAGCTCAAGGCCGACGCCGAAGCCTACCTCGGCGAGAAGGTGACCGAAGCGGTCATCACCGTCCCGGCCTACTTCAACGACTCGCAGCGCCAGGCCACCAAGGACGCCGGCACCATCGCCGGCCTCAAAGTGCTCCGCATCGTCAACGAGCCGACCGCGGCCTCGCTGGCCTACGGCCTCGACAAGAAGGGCGACGAGAAGATCGCCGTCTATGACTTGGGTGGCGGTACCTTCGACGTCTCCATCCTCGAGATCGGCGGCGGCGTCTTCGAAGTGAAGGCGACCAACGGCGACACCGAGCTCGGTGGCGACAACTGGGACGAGCGCATCATCCAGTGGCTCATCGACGGCTTCAAGGCCGAGCAGGGCATCGACCTCTCCAAGGACCCGATGGCCCGCCAGCGCCTGAAGGAAGAAGCCGAAAAGGCCAAGATCGCCTTGTCGTCCTCCAACTCGGTCGACCTCAACCTGCCGTTCATCACGGCCGACGCCTCCGGTCCCAAGCACCTCAACGTCACGCTCTCCCGCGCCCAGATGGAGAAGGTCTGCGACGACCTCTCCGACCGCACGCGAAAGCCGTTCGAGTCCTGCCTCAAGGACGCCGGCCTCTCCATGAACCAGGTCGATGAGCTCGTGCTCGTCGGCGGCATGACCCGCATGCCTAAGATCATCGAGATCGCCCGCGGCCTCGCTGGCAAGGAACCCCACAAGGGCGTGAATCCGGACGAAGTCGTCGCCATCGGCGCCGCCATCCAAGCCGGCGTGCTCAAGGGCGACGTCAAGGACGTGCTCCTGCTCGACGTGACCCCGCTGACGCTTTCCATCGAGACGATGGGCGGCGTGGCCACCCCGATGATCGACCGCAACACGACCATCCCAACCAAGAAGTCCCAGGTCTACTCCACCGCGGCCGACAACCAGCCGTCCGTCGAGATCGTCATCCTGCAGGGCGAACGCCCGATGGCCCGCGACAACAAGCAGCTCGGCACCTTCAAGCTCGACGGCATCATGCCCGCGCCCCGCGGCCAGCCGCAGATCGAGGTCACCTTCGACATCGACGCTAACGGCATCCTGCACGTGAGCGCGACCGACAAGGGGACCGGCAAGGAGCAGAAGATCTCCATCTCTGGTTCTTCGGGTCTCTCCAAGGAAGAAGTCGAAAAGCTCCGCAAGGAAGCCGAACTCCACGCCGACGAAGACAAGAAGGCCCGCGAACTCGCCGAAGCCCGCAATCAGCTCGACGCCATGGTCTTCCAGGGCGAAAAGCAGCTGAAGGACAACGGCGACAAGTTCCCTGGCGACGCCAAGGCCCGCACCGAAGCAGCCATCAAGGCCGCGCAGGAGCTGCTCAAGAAGCCCGACGCCACGGCCGACGAGTTCACCAAGGCCTACGAGGCCATCCTCGCTCCCCTCGGTGAAGCCGCCCAGGCGATGAACGCCGCCGCCACCCCGCAGCCCGATCAGGGTGCGCCCGCCGGCGGTGCCCCGGAAGGCGCCAAGAAGAAGGGCGACGGCAAGGTGGTCGACGGCGACTTCGAAGTCGTCGACGATAAGAAGTAAGCCTGCTCAGCCAGACACGACGAAGGCCGGGGTCGCAAGACGCCCGGCCTTTTTGTGCCCGGAGCCTGCCGGCTGGAACTTTTGGGATTTTGGATTGTTTGAAAGGTGTACCCCATGAACCGTTCCACCCTCATCTTTGGCCTCCTGATCATGTGTGGGGCAGCCTATTTGGCGTCGAAGATCTTCGCTCCCTTGCCGGTCGCTCAGCCGTCCGCCCGCGTCCCGGTCACGCCTCGCGCCGAGCCTGCCCCGCAGGTCGTCCGTCCGCGGCCCGCCCCGGTGGCGGCACCGGTCGTCGCCAAGAAGTCCGAAGAAAGCGCCGTCCTCGAGACGCGTTTCCGGGAATTGCGCGAAGAGGGGCGAGTGATTCGCGAGACCTTGAACAAGACCGAACCGAAGGCCGCCCAAGCCTACGAGAACGTTGGGAAGAATCCCGACTACCAGGCCTTGGTGGCGCGTCGCCATCTGCTGGAAAACTCTTGGGGCCAGGCCAGCGACGCGGAGAAACAATCCATCGTCAATGAAGTGAACGCCATCCGCCAGCAGACGGTGGGCATGGTGCTGATGGAACTGGCCCGGCTGAACAGCCAGCCTGCCCAGCCCGTCGCCCAGCCGAACGCCGCCGCTCCGCAGGCCCAGCGCGGCAACGCGGCGCCGCAGCCGGCCCCGCCGCCTCCGATTATCTACATGTAAGTCGGTGGCCCGTGGGACGGCTCGTGAACGATACTTGAACAAAGGGGCGGAGTCCCTAGGTGTCGGGGTGTGAATTCCTCGGAGCAACTCTTCCAGCGCGCCCTCACGATGATCCCGGGCGGCGTCAATTCCCCGGTCCGCGCCTTCCGTTCGGTCGGCGGCACGCCTTTCTTCACGAAGTCGGCCCACGGCGCCCGGCTCACGACCGCCGATGGCCAGGAGCTCATTGACTTCGTCCTGACCTGGGGCCCGGCCATCCACGGCCACAATGATCCCGAGATCCGTAACGCCATCCGCGAAGCCCTCGACCGTGGCACGAGCTTCGGCACGCCCAACCCCTTAGAGGTCGAGATGGCGGAGCTGCTGCTCGCCTGTTTCCCGGCCGTGAAGAAGGTCCGCATGACCAACAGCGGCACCGAGGCGACGATGTCGGCCATCCGGCTCGCGCGCGGCTTCACGGGCCGTCCGAAGATCATCAAGTTCTCTGGCTGCTACCATGGCCACGTCGACTCGCTCCTAGTCAAGGCCGGTTCGGGCGCGCTCACGCAGGGCAATCCCGATTCCGCCGGCGTCACGCCGGGCACCGCGGCCGACACGCTGGTCGCCGAATACAATAATCTCCCCGCGCTCGCCGCGCTCTTCGAGGCCAACGCCGGCCAGATCGCCGGCCTCATCGTCGAGCCGTTCCCGGCCAATGTGGGGCTCATCTTGCCTGACGCCGGTTTCCTTGCTGGCCTTCGCGAGCTCTGCACGAAGCACGGCACGGTCCTGATCTTCGACGAAGTGATGACGGGCTTCCGCTTGTCCCTAGCAGGTACACAAGGCCTGCATGAGGTGGTGCCCGACCTCGTCTGCATGGGTAAGATCATCGGCGGTGGCCTCCCGGTCGGCGCCTTTGGCGGCAAGGCCGAGATCATGGACAAGCTCGCTCCCTTGGGTCCGGTCTATCAGGCCGGCACGTTGTCGGGCAACCCGCTCGCCATGGCCGCCGGCCTCGCCGCGGTCCGCAAGCTCCAGCGCGAGAACCCTTACCCGCGCCTCGAGACCCTCGGCCGTCGCGTCCGCGACACGTTGCTGGGCGCTGCGCAGGCGAAGGGCATTCCGCTGCAGGTCCCGCAGGTCGGCTCGATGTTCTCGCTGTTCTTCAATACCGAGAAGGTCCGCAACTACGACCAAGCTATCGCCTCGAACGGCGACCTCTACCGCAAGGTCTTCCGTTACGCGCTCGACCACGGCGTCTACTTGGCGCCATCGCCCTACGAGACAGCGTTCCTCTCCACCGCGCATGAAGGCAAGGACATCGACCAAGCCTGCACGGTCCTCGACGCCGCCATCCGCGCGCTCTGACCATGCCTAAGCTCGCCTTCATCGGAGCAGGTCGCATGGCCGGAGCCATGGTGCGTGGCTTGTTGCGCTCCGGGGCTTGCCGTCCGGCGGACATCGCCGTGCTCGGCGGGACTGGCGTCAGCGCCCAGAAACTCGCCCAGGAAACGGGCGTCCGCCTCGCGACTTCCGCCGCGGATCTCATGCAGGGCGCGGATGCGGTCGTCGTCGCCTGCAAGCCACAGGTCTTCCTGACGCTCGACCCGTCCTTCGGCGCGCCTGCCGCGGGCAAGCTGGTCGTGTCGGTCCTCGCCGGTACACGCATCGAGCGCCTCGCGGCCTTCTTTGCGGGTGCCCGCGCCATCGCCCGCGCCATGCCCAACACGCCTGGCGCCGTGGGGCAGGGGATCACGGCCCTCTGTTCCGCCCGCCCGTTGGAGTCCGCCGATGCCGCCATCGTCTCGGCGATCCTGTCCGGACTCGGCGCCACCGTCGAAGTCCCGGAAGCGATGTTCGACGCCGTCACGGCAGTTTCGGGTAGCGGCCCGGGTTTCTTCTTCGAGTACGTCGCCGCTTACGAACAGGCGGCCGTCGGCCTTGGCTTCACGCCCGAGCAGGCGAAGCTCTTGGTACGTCAGACCTTCAGTGGGTCGCTGGCCTTGCTGGCCGCTACCGGTGAGACGCCGGATACCCTGCGCAACCAGGTAACCTCTCCGGGTGGCACGACCAAGGCCGGACTCGATGCTCTAGCCGCGGCGAACTTCCGTCAGGTCGTCGCCTCAGCCCTCCTCGCCGCCAAGGCGCGTGGTGAAGAACTAGGGAAGGC